>CBIHRH010000038.1:0-14963 GCA_966212365.1 uncultured Emticicia sp.
TAAAATGTGTAGGCAGAAAAGGCACTTTTTATGCGGTAAATGTTGGTAATGAGAAGCCATCAATTAAATACATAAAAGCTGGACTTGATTATTTTAACTACGAACCTTGGGATAAACATATCGTCAAAGTGCCCTCTGTGGATTTCAATCCAAAAGCAAACCCAATTCGGACCAAGCCCACAAACAATGCGCCAATTGTACCATATGACGAGGAACAAATTTATCAGCCCCAGGAAGTAAAAGGAAAATGGTTGAGGGTAACGGACGATCAAGAAAAAAGTGGTTGGGTACAGTGGATTGATGAGAAAGGTAATTTATTAGTAGAAATATATTATTTATGTTGAACATTCGATGTTCGTTTTATAATTATTTAGCTTCAACCAATACTTCTCCATCATTTCCTGCAATTGCCCTATCAAAATTTGATAAAGCACTCAAGAAAGCACTGACAAAGCACATGATAAAGCATACAACAAAGCAATGCAAAAGCACTTAGTAAAGCATTGATAGTATAGATAAATTAGGGATAAAGGAATAAAATAAACTGTTAAATTAAAAAATGTGCATGCTGTCGAAGCTGTAGTTCCGACAAAGGCTTTGAGGAGTTTTTTTAAGATGCCATCAGACTGTATGTCTTCACCCCAACGGCAGCGGCCGACCGCCCCTCTCCTGAAAAAGGAGAGGGGCTTAAAAGTCTCCCTCTCCTTGGGGAGAGGGAGACTTAGAGGGTGAGGAGTAACAGTTTGATTATACCAAAAACATCCCCAAACACTTTGAAAACACAAGCTTAAGTCGGAAATTTATTTCTTCCAATTCACAACTAGCAGTCCGTACAACAATTATTATCATGCAGGAAGAGAATAAAGGTGATAGAGGCATAACTGACTATAGACCTGGACAGGTAGTTTCGGAGAATGTCGAGGGGCAAACCACTAAAGTGGCATTCAAAAAGGTAGCCAGTACGGTGGCTACCTTTTTGAATGAGGATAGAGAATATCTCCTGACAATCAGAATTATGAACCCTCTAGTGACCTCAGAAAAGGTAGTCACTACGGTGAATACCTTTTTGAAAGAGCGACGGCACAGAGTATCATTTTATGGTAGTCAAATTAAAAAAGTTAACCAAGTTCAAGGTAAAAATAGTCCTACTGCCACTAATTTTTATCTATATTGCATTATATTTTCTAACAATTCCACTCTACAATTATGACCCTCTAACATCTATCAACATGAAAAAACAATTCTTATTACTTATCCTATTTATTTCATTCATCAGCCAGGCACAACAGCCAATTGATTCCCGCCAGAAGGAAATAGTTTTTACCAATGTTTCGGTGATTCCTATGACTTCTGAAACTATATTAAACAACCAGACAGTGGTGGTTAAAAACGGTGTAGTAACTAATATAGGTTCAAAGGTCAGTTATGATAAAAATGCCTTGGTTATTGACGCCAAAGGTAAATATCTGATGCCCGGCTTAGCAGAAATGCACGCTCACGTGCCACCTACGGATGATATCAAGGCCATAAAAGACGTACTTTTGCTATTTGCAGCTAATGGGGTTACGAGCATCAGAAGTATGTTGGGGCATCCGCTTCATCTGGAGGTACGCAGCCAGATAAAATCAGGAGATATATTGGGGCCACGACTCTATACCTCTGGCCCATCTTTCAGTGGTCAAAGTGTAAAAACACCGGAAGAGGGGATTGAAAAGGTTAGAAGCCAGAAAAAAGCGGGCTATGATTTCATGAAGATGCACCCGGGTATCACCAAAAATAATTTTGAAGCTATTGTAAAAACCGCCAAAGAAGAAAATATGCCCTTTGCCGGACACGTGTCTTTTGGTGTTGGTGTATGGCGTTCGGCCGAAGCAGGTTATGCTACCATCGACCATCTGGATGGAATCATAGAAGCAATGATGCCTCGCCTGGATACCTTGACGGAAGCCGAAGCAGGTTTATTTGGATTATATGTAGGGCATAATGCCGATGTGTCAAGACTGGATAAAATACTTAAAACTATCAAGGATAATAATGTGTGGATAGTACCAACCCAAACATTGGCGGAACATTGGCAGTCGCCCAATCGCACGTCAGAAGATTTATTATCCTGGCCGGAAATGAAGTATATGGATAAAGCAACGCTTGACGGTTGGGCAAGATCCAAAAACAGTACCATGAAAAATGCTCAATATAAACCTGAATCGGTTTTGAAATTTATTGATGTGAGACGCAGAATTATCCGTGAATGCCAACGCCAGGGAGTTGGATTATTGTTGGGTTCAGATGCTCCACAGGTATTTAGTGTGCCCGGTTTCTCATTAAAACATGAATTAGATTATCTGGTGCAATCAGGTCTGACACCTTATCAGGCATTACAAACGGGTACGGTTAATATCGGCAAGTTCTTCAAGAATGATAACCTTGGTGTAATTAAAAAAGGAGCCTTGGCTGATCTGGTTTTACTAAACGAAAATCCATTGAAAGATGTAACTGCCGTTGGCACAGTACAAGGTGTTATGCTGGACGGACGCTGGCTAACCAAAAATGATATTGATGATATGTTGAAGAAGTTGGTGAAGAATTAGTAAAAGTAAAGATGCACGGTTTGTTGCACAATTGCAATATGTTTCTAAAGGGCTACCGAGTTAGATGTGCCTATTTATAGAAAAGAATAGATATTTATTTGAATACACAGACCAATGGAGACGTAATGCATTACGTCTCTACAAAATTTTAAATTATAACTAAGAAAAAATGGATTAAAACAACCATTTTTATTTCAGTTTTCTTAGTTTTGCTCAATTCATAAGACTATCAACCTGGTATGCCATCAAAATCAAATCTCGAAAAGCTACAAATACTTGACCGCAAAAACATTGAAGCCGAACAAGGTGGGGGGAAGAAAAGAATAGAAAGTCAGCACGCTAAAGGAAAACTCACTGCCCGTGAAAGAATTGAGTTGCTGTTAGATGAAGGCTCATTTGAAGAAATAGGCAAGTTTGTGATGCATCGAAGCAAAGATTTTGGGCTTGATAAAGAGTATTACTTAGGCGATGGAGTAGTTACGGGTTATGGCACTATTGCAGGCCGCCTGGTTTATGTTTTTGCACAGGACTTTACAGTATTCGGGGGCTCATTGTCTGAAACCTATGCCGAAAAAATCTGCAAAATCATGGATATGGCCATGAAAAATGGTGCCCCTGTAATTGGTCTGAATGATTCAGGTGGAGCCCGGATACAGGAAGGCGTTAATTCATTGGCCGGATATGCTGATATATTTTATCGCAATACTTTAGCATCGGGAGTTATCCCTCAGATTTCTGCCATCATGGGACCTTGTGCCGGTGGTGCGGTATATTCTCCTGCGCTGACTGACTATATATTTATGGTGGAGAACACCTCTTATATGTTTGTAACAGGGCCGAATGTGGTAAAAACTGTAACCCATGAAGATGTAACTTCGGAAGAGCTTGGCGGAGCCATTACCCATGCTACTAAATCGGGCGTTACGCATTTTGTGGCAGCCAATGAAGTGCAATGCATCAATGATATTAAAAGATTATTCAGCTATATTCCATCTAATTGCGAAGACCAGCCTCCTTTTGTGCCCTATGAATCTGATGGTAATGAGAAACGTCTTAAGTTGGCAAATTTATTACCTGAAAACCCGAATCAGCCTTATGATATCAGAGAATTGATTGAAGAACTGGTTGATACCGATAGTTTCTTTGAAGTACACAAAGGCTTTGCTGAAAATATTGTAGTAGGTTTTGCGCATATGGGTGGTCGTAGTATAGGTATTGTAGGTAATCAACCATCAGTATTGGCAGGGGTTCTGGATATTGATGCGAGCATTAAAGGAGCAAGATTCGTTCGATTCTGCGATTGCTTCAATATTCCGCTTCTGGTTCTGGAAGATGTACCCGGATTTTTACCTGGTACTGATCAGGAATGGAATGGAATTATTATGCACGGTGCTAAATTACTCTATGCTTTCTGTGAAGCTACTGTTCCTCGTATTACAGTTATTACCCGTAAGGCTTATGGTGGTGCTTATTGTGTGATGAACTCCAAGCATATTGGCGCAGATATGAATTATGCCTGGACATCGGCTGAAATTGCGGTAATGGGTGCAGCCGGAGCAGCAGAAATCATTTTCCGTAAAGAGATTAGCGAAGCGCCAGACCCGAAAGAAGAATTACAGAATAAAGTGGATGAATATACCGAGAAATTCGCTAATCCGTATAAAGCGGCTCATAGGGGTTATATTGATGAGGTTATTAAGCCGGAAGATACAAGAGAAAAGTTATTGAAAGCTTTTAAAATGTTGGAGAATAAAGTGGATACTTTGCCGAGGAAGAAGCATGGGAATATTCCTTTGTAAGAATTGTCGATTTTCGATTGCAGATTGTCGAATGAAGAAAAAAAACTTATTCGACAATCTGCACCACGACGGCGGACCGTTCGACATTCGGCATTCATATTACAATTGATAATTGAAAATCGACAGTTCAGAAACGTTTTATTTTAAATTGTAGTTACTTTTAAAGATTCTATAGTTATTTACACTTAAATTATATTTATTCTTCGAAAAGATACTGCTCTTTTCAAAAATTTGTTATTTCAATTATGCTTGGAAAAACCGGAGTATTAATAGTAAATTTAGGTACACCTGACACTCCGAATGTACCTGATGTAAGAAAATATCTACGTGAGTTTTTAATGGATGGACGGGTAATAGATATTCCTTATACAAACCGCTGGTTTCTTATTAATTTAATCATTGCCCCCTTTCGTTCACCAAAATCAGCCAAAGTTTATCGTGAACTATGGACAGAACAAGGCTCGCCATTAAAAATCTATGGAGAAAGAAACGAAAAGCAACTGCAAGAAGCATTGGGCGATGAATATGTGGTAAAATTAGCCATGCGTTACCAAAACCCTAGCATTGAGAAAGGTCTGAAAGAATTGCAGTTGATGGGTTTAAGTAAAATCATTGTGGTACCTTTTTTCCCTCAATATGCTTCGGCATCTACTGGTTCGGTTTATGAGGAAGTGATGAGAGTCATTGGTCAATGGCAGGTCATTCCACAGCTCAAATTTGTTAATTACTTCTATAATCACCCGAAATTCATTAAAGCCTTTGCTGACAACGGTAGAAGATATATGGAAAAGGGGAATTATGAATATGTGGTTTTTAGCTATCATGGTCTACCGGAGAGACAGATGATTAAGGCTGACTGCACTGGTAATACCTGCAAGCTCAATAGCTGTTGCGATACGATTCACGCCCTTAATCAGCATTGCTATCGTGCTTCTTGTTATGAAACAACACGATTGCTGGTTAAGGAATTAGGTTTGAAAGAAGGAACCTACACCACCAGTTTCCAGTCTCGATTAGGTAAAGAGCCATGGATTCAACCGTATACCGATAATATAGTAAAAGAATTAGCACAAAAGGGCATAAAAAGAGTATTGGCTTACTCCCCTGCCTTTGTAGCCGATTGTCTGGAAACAACCATTGAAGTAGCCGAAGAATATAGAGAAATGTTTGAAGAACATGGCGGTGAACACTGGCAATTGGTAGAAAGTCTGAATGATTCGAAAGAATGGATTGATTTGCTGACAGATTTGGTGAAGGAGCAAGAAAATTAGGATAAAGAAGCAATGATACAAAAGCCTGTGCTAAACAAAAACATGGACTTTTTAGTTTTTAGGCATAAAGTCCACTCACTGAAAACTGTATCGCATGAATCTTATCTCTATCTGGGCAAGCCATAACACCAAAAAGGCCATTACATTCATAGTTATTATTGAATTCGCCAAAAGTATAATCGGGTTCGACATTGGTCATAATTTCATACCCAAGCTTTCTCCAGCTTTTATCGAATTAGCTGTATTAAGTCTGGTTCTTTTAATCACGTTTGTGCAAGCTAATTATAAGTATCAGGCACAAACACTTAGTAAAGAGGCACATCGTCAGCTTCGGCTCAAGAGTACGGGTATTCTGTTTTTAAGTAGCCTTTTTCTCTCAATTCTTGGAGGAAACCATTTTAGAGGACTAGGCTATTCTATTGGCAGTCCATTCGCTGTCAATGCTGCAGTTAGCATGTCTACTGATAGTGTTCAAATTACAGCTGCCACAGTTGCAAAAGAGAAGAAGTATACTTCAAAACATAAGTTTCATTTATTTGCAAAGAAAACGGCTGACGACGACCCTTACAGCAATCGACGCATTGGTTATGTATTATTATTTTTGTTGAGTCTTGTACTTACCTATGCAGGTTTATATCTTACTTGCGGTGTCCTGTGTAGTGGTTATGGTGTATTGGCACTTCTGATATTCTTAACAAGTCTTGGCGTACTTTCAAGCGGGATTTATTTCCTTGTGAAGGCATTCAGTAAACCTGTGAAACCAATTTCTACTATGACAGGGGAGGAAAAAAGAAAAGAGCGTAGAAAATTTCTCCTTATTTGGGGAATACTTAGTGTAGCAACAGGGATATTCTTATTGATTCAAAATTCTTCGAATTAGCCCAAAACAAAGAATCCTATCCGAAAACTACGGCCAGGATAGGATTCTTTTTATTTGTTATATTATCTAAAATCCTGCCGCATGGCCGTCTTTTCTTGGGTCAGATGCTCCTGTAAAAGTTTTTCGCTCAGGGTCATAACGAATGGCCTGGTAGCCTCCATACAAGCCTAAAATATAGCCAACTTTATGCCCTTTTTCCATAAGACCTCTTACCGTAGAATAAGGGAATCCGGATTCCATCGTAATCATACCACCATCCGTCATTTTTTCTCCGGTTGGCTCAGATGAACCTTCGTGATTCAAACGTGGGGCATCACCTGCCTCTTGTAGATTCATGCCGAAATCCACGATGTTCATCACAATCTGTACATGTCCTTGGGGTTGAAAGGCGCCACCCATTACACCAAAACTCATATACGGTTTGCCATCCTTGGTAATGAAGGCCGGAATAATGGTATGAAAAGGGCGTTTATGTGGTGCATAGGTATTGTTCTCCCCCTCTGTCAAACTATACATTTCGCCTCTATCCTGAAACATAAATCCCAGACCATCGGCCATCATACCAGAGCCAAAACCTCTATAATTACTTTGAATCAAGGCAACCATATTTCCCTCTTTATCGGCCACAGTCAGGAAAATCGTGTCTCCGTCCTTCAAAGCCGGGTTTCCTGCTTCATAGCCGGCAGCGGCTTTATTCGGGTTGATTAGCTTACGTCTTTCAGCCGCATATTCTTTTGAAATCAACTGCTTTACTGGAATCTTGGCGTATTCAGGATCAGCATAGTATTTCGCTCGGTCTTCGAAAGCTAATTTTTTGGCTTCTGTAAACAAATGTACGTGTTCGGTACTGCCATAAGGTATTTTTGAGAAATCATAACCCTCTAAAATATTCAGCATTTGAAGCACTGAGATACCTTGTCCGTTTGGTGGTAGCTCCCATACATCATACCCACGATAATTGGTTGATACCGGGTCTACCCAGGTAGATGTATGGTCGGCGAAGTCTTTGGCTGTCAGAAAACCACCGTTTTTCTTCATGAAGGCCTCTATCCCCTGCGGTATCTCACCTTTATAAAAAGCATCCCTGCCACCTTTGGCAATTTTTTCGAGGGTATTTGCTAAATTAGGGTTTTTGAAAATATCACCTTTTTTAGGTACTTCTCCATTCGGGTAATAATGCTCTTTTACATTCGGAAACTTGCCATATAAGCGTGGTACTGCAGCTAACGAACTCGCCAATTCGCCATGTACCGGAAAACCATTTCTACCATAAGAAATGGCATGCGACAGAATCTTCTCCATAGGTAGTTTGCCGAATTTCTTATGTAATTCAAACCAACCATCTACGCAACCGGGAACATTAATTGACAAAGGGCCGGTAGAGGGCAAGTGTGTTAATCCACGTTTTTTTAATTCTGCCAAGGTCAGGTTATAAGGTGAACGACCTGAAGCATTTAGTCCATACAATTTCTGTGTTTTAGCATCCCATACAATAGCAAATAAATCACCTCCGATGCCGTTCATATGCGGTTCTACTACACCTTCCATGGCATTGGCTGCAATAGCACCATCAATAGCTGTACCTCCTGCTCTCAAAACGTCGATAGCAGCTTGAGTACTAAGAGGATGAGAGGTACAGGCTACCCCATTTTGGGCAATTACTTCGGAGCGAGTGGCTTTGACACCTCCGTAGACACGGTCTTGCGGCCGGGCAGATTGATAGATGGATAATAGCATAATACAAAGGAGGATTTTTTTCATAGTAGGTTTTTGGTTAATTTAAGTCATTGTTCGCTGTTATATTGTTTGTGAGCAAGTTCTAATTTTACTTTTCTTTATGGTTGGAAGGCTTTTACTTTTTTTACCTGAAAAAAGTAACCAAAAAAGCAGCCATCATTTAAACTCGCACAATTAAAAATCTGACAGACTTAATATAATAGCAAATTCTTCTTATTAATTTTTAATAGTACTCAAACAGGAAATGATATTTTGAGGTTATAATTTTTAATTGTTATTTATTTCTACTACTAGCCAACTTGAGTCGGCTTATGTGTAAAACCTTTGTTATTTTAGCCACTGAATTCATTCGGTGAATATAGACAAATATACTATTTTTAGTTTTGATAGTTTGAATAGCTTGTTAAAATTCGTCTAGACAAGTGTTTTATGCGACGAGTGGTTATGACATTGATTCTTTCGTATGATTAACTTAATTTAACAGTTGATTCATCAAAATATACTTGTTCTTCGTGTTAGTATTGTCTTTTTTTACGTTGTTGATGATGAGTCCTATTTATTACTGAATCTAAGTATCTAAACAGACGAACTGGAAGTTCGTCCCACAAGTGAGTTTATGAAGTTTTGGATTGTTTGCTTTATTTGTTGCTGCTCTTTTGTTGCTTTTGCTCAACAGGCTAAAATGAACGATTATGGTGATGTGAAGGTAGTCTGGAATAACCATATCAAAGATTCTGTCTTCAGAGATTTTCAGGAAGGCATCAAACGGACAAAAATATTAGATGCCATCGCCAACGATATCAATGGTTATCTGGCTTTGCCGGAAGACTTATATATTACATTTGACGAGTGCCAGAGTAGTAATGCTTTTTATGATGAAAAGAATAAAAAGGTTACGATCTGTTATGAAATGGTTTCTTACCTGCATGACTTATTCAAAACCAAAACACAAGACCCGGCGCAGCTAAGAGAAATGGTGATTAATACCACCCTTTTTATTTTCTACCACGAAATGGGGCATGCGCTGATAGATTTGATGGATTTACCCGTTACGGGAAAAGAAGAAGATACGGTCGATAATTTCTCTATCTTTCTATTGGCAGATGGTAGTAGAAAAGGCTCTTTGGCTGTCTTGGATGGCGCAATAGCATTTTATCTAATGGGCGAATCAGAAAAGAATATTCCGCTGAAAAACCTGGAGTTGTGGGATGAACACTCGCTCGACCATCAGCGATTTTATCATATCATTTGTATGCTTTATGGTTCTAATCCTACTCAGAATAGTGCTCTGATTCGTAGAAAAATGTTACCTATGTCAATGGCAAGCCGTTGTATGGAAGATTATCAGAAAATCAAGAAAGGCTGGTTGAAAGTGCTTGAACCCTGGATAAAAAAATAAGGAAAAGCCGGTTGGCGTTTCCTTATTTTAGAACTTGGCTTAGTAATTATAATCTATTTTGATTACTTCGTACCAGATCTCTCCCTGATACACTACTGCTTTGTATTGCACACCATCTACTATATAATAGGTTTCTCCGTCAATGATTACTTGTTCGTATCCATCAGGAATACTTTCAACTAAAGCCCCAACTGGCGGTGGCACTACCTCATATTCATTACCAATTGGTCTGTAATAAGTACCATTATAATAGTGATAAGGGCGACCAAAGAATGTATATATCTGACACTCAAGTGGTAAGATACCAATTCTTAAGCCAATCGGTGGAAACGAAACCACATAAGTATCTCTGTAAGGTCTATAGTAGATACCATTATAGTAACGGTAATTAATACCTCCATAATACACCGGCAAACAAGACGTCGGTAGAACTCTTACATAACTGTTGCGACGCGGCAGGTTATAATATCGCCAGCTTGGGCTACCATATCGGCCATTATATCTTCTATTGTCGTTATCGAATCTATATCTTCTGTCATCGTAGCCTCTGCGGTCATATCTGTCATTATCTCTGCCGCCTCTGTTATCCCATCCTCCTCTGTTCCCATAATTATTATCTCTACCGCCTCTTGTATTGTTATCCCAACGGTTTCTATCATTGTTATCTCTTCCTCCCCGGTCGGCATAAGTTCTGTTTCTATCATTATCATTATCTCTGCCACCGAATGCTCCGGCACCGTTTCTGTTATTATCATTTCCTCTACCAACACGATCATTATCAGGTCTTGGAGTTTCTATTCTTCTACCTTCTGTACGGACATCCGGTTGAGGCTGGACTCTATCAGGGCGACTCAGACTAATGCCACCTCTGTCCTCTCTTCCTGCCGAACCTCTTTGCGGGAAAGAGCCTCTACCTTCTGACCTTGGTGATTCCCTTGGAGTTTCTATTCTGCTACTACGGCTTTCACCTCCTCTATTACCAAAGCCTCCACCTTCATGACCACCACGGTTTGTGGCAATTCTATCATTACCACCGTTAGCTCTCTCAGAAGACCTTCTTTCAAAGCCACCGCTTCTTTCGCTTCTACCGTTACCCCTATCACCCCCATTTCCACCTTCTCTATCTCCTCTCCTGCCTTGGGCAAAGGTGTCAATAGTGCTAAGGCTCAAACCTGCCATCAACAAAAGTGATGCAGCAATACCTCCGCTCTTCATTGATAAGAGCGCAGGTTTTATAGCATTTTTTTTCATTTCTTTCATTTTCTCCTTAATTATAGCTTATAGATGTTAATATTACATAAATGGTTTAATCTGTTTTATATCGTTAACAATCATTAACAATATCCAATCATTCAACAGAAAAGTCCAATACGTTTTATTCAACACGCTAAGGCTTTTTATCTCAAAAAACTACCCCTAACCTAGATAATAACGCTGGTATTCAGGAGATTATTCTATAAGGTCATGACTTGCGTCTACTTCAATTCTCACAACCACCAATCTTTGCTGTAAACACACCTCCATTAGAAACCACAAAACCTGTCTTTAATTCAACTGCTTTACCTGCATCATAAATGGTTTTACCACCTGTCAGCTGATTAGAAGCCGTGATTTTATCAGATACCCTTTTACTGACTACTCCGCTACTGATATTATCAGTTGGACTTACCAAAGTCAGATTCTGGATACATAGTGAATTATGGTGAAACTCTAAAATACCATTAGGTGTAGTTTGTACAATCGTTGAATTAGGTATAGGATTCAACGAAATATGTACATTTAATTCATTAGTTATTGCTGATTTTTCCAGGTAATAATTAGCAGATGGTCTTAAGCCTAAAATATAATGATGGCTCTGACGAGCATCACTGATGTGATAGCGTAGTGAATCATAGTTATAGTTAGTGCTGTCTCCGGCAAATAACACAGCTATATTAGTCGTATCTACTCCTATAAGGCTTCCATAAAAATCAGATAAAGTTATATTTCCTGCTGCTCTGCTAATGGCACTGATTGTCCTTGCAGCAGAGGCAGATGGTATGGTATAGATGACATTTACAAAGAAGTTTTTCTTTTTCTTATTCGTGTATTTTACATCGATATAGTGATACCTTTCTCTGCAATCGTCACAAGTGCCAAAAGTTTCTGTAGGCTGATAAGTATCGAATGTTTGTGGAATAACTACATGAGACAAAACCTTTGTAGTACCATTGTTATAAGTCATCACATTACCTGCCATGGTGGGTGGCTCTGCAAAAGTCAGGCGGAAAGCTTTGGTATTGGTATCTCCTAAAGTTTCGGCATTATCGAATACAACAATCATTTTTTGTGTAGGGAGATAAAACCACTGCCGTTCTGCTTTTTTGACTACATTACCAGAACGAGGCTTGTAGATAGGCGTATTATCGGCATAGATATACTCATAATTAGCTGTAAATTCCCGTCTTGGCATGGCAGCGTGTTCTGCTTCAGGATAATCATCGTAAGGATACTTAATCTGTTTATTATTGCCGTAAAACTGAAAAGCATTGCTGAAATCATCCTGCGCTTCAATGCCGGATGGATTAATCGAATTTCTGTCAACAATTAACCAACCGTTCTCCCATAGATTAAAATGTCCCGGGCCATCGTGCGCATGGTCGCCATAGTGCCCGCCTGCTCTGAAACTTGTCCATTGCCCGGTAGTCAGCCAATTGGTTCGGTAGATGAATTGGCCTGTTGCAGTGGTATCAGTCAGTATATAATTCTGTGTATTAAAAGGGGCAACTGTTCTATAATCTAACGGACTGATTTCCTGATTCGAAAACAAAAACTGGTTCCACCAATAGGCAGGTATTACCCATTTATTTTCTGGTTGTACTTCGACCCCATAAAATCTAGCGATGCGTCGGGTAGTTTCGTCATTATCATAAGTAGAAATCAAATCAGCCAGATACCGGTTCAGTTCCCATATTTCTCCTGAACTTTCTCTGGCCCAATCACCTTCGGGTAATAAATGCCCCTTATCAGGTAAAGTAGCATAGATTAAGAAACGAGTCGATTCTTCATCATAATCAATATTGGCAAAATGGTCTATATGTGTCGATGAAGCAGTTTTAACAATTGCCATTGTCTTGAAAAGGCTATGCGCATACCCTCCTCCATAACTCCAGCCCTCATTGGCATCACCGCCTTTGAGCCTTGTACCTATGAATGTAAAAATTCGGGCAAGTTGGGTATTAGCAATATCTAATAATCTTTGACCGTTAACAGGGTCCTCTGAATAAATGGCATAAGCAGTTGCTGTAATACCCAATATATGCCCCATCACATAATTATTACCTTCATAATAATAAGGCCCATTCCATGTACCGTAAGCATTGGCCATTATCCAGTCGGCCCAGACTACCAGCCGATTTCTGATTTGAGCTCTTAGTGGTTCTGATAGTACATCATACAACCAGTCATAATTCATGGCTACATAAACCATTACACTCCTTGAGTCAAACCCATCATCTCTTTCAATACTTTCATCACTGGTGGTAACCCAGAAAGCATTAAAAATCTCAAGCGCTTTATTTTTATAACTTATGTCTCCGTTAGCCCAATAGGTCAGCATACACCCATGCGCAAATTCCTGCCATTCGTATCTATTCTGAACTTCGCTGATAGTTTCGGCTTTGGCTATATCTACCCATTGTTTCATCTTTTGCCATTCCACTGTATTGCTTATCCGTCGGTTTACTAATGTAGTTTTCACGGCATCATCAATAAAAATACGGGGGTGCGTGGCTACAACCTGAGCAATAGTTAAGTAAGGCAAGATGCAAAATAAGAATAGTAGTAGTTTATTTTTCATCGGCTATTAGTTTACTGTAATGGCTATGTAGTATATCATTCCTGAGTGCTTCAAGATTATTTTTCAAAAGCCGGTTTTCCACTTTTAATTCAGTAATCAACTGATGCAACTCGCGAATTGCTTCTACAAATATAGGGTCATATTCACCATATGCTGTCATTAAAAAACCCTTGGCATCTTTTTTAATCTTGTCCGGAAAAACACTTTCAATATTCTGTGCAATGAACCCCATTTGCACACCTGTCGGTCTTTGTGTCTGGGTATAACTATCGTTCCATTCATAGGTTACACCTTTTAATTGTAAGAGTTTGTTCAACATTTCAGCACTATTCATGGCATGAATGTTTTTCTTTAAACGTTTATCTGAATGCCCACTCCACGAGCCGGGAGTGTTTTTGGAGGCGTCACCGCCTACCTGAAAAGTAAAGTTTGTTGATAAAATGGCTGCAATTGAGCGATTAATTCCTACTCTATCTACCGCAAAATCTCCTCCAATTAAAGGTGTAGCTGACGAAGTGTTTTCGATATAAAGTTTATTACTTCCGGTTTCTGCATAACCTGCTAAAGTGCCAACGGCAACATTATATTCTCCTGATGTATTACTATATAGACTCTGAATGCCGATAGCTACATTTCCCGAGCCTGAAACAGTATTCATCTGCGAATAAGCGCCAAGTGCCACATTTGAAGAAAACGAACTATTTGTACCACCCTGTAAGGCATAAGTACCAAGGGCAGTATTAATAGAACCCGACCCGATATTTGCCATGCTATATGTACCAATGATAGTATTGTCAAACCCTTGCGTAGCTTTTGTCAGACTCTTATAACCTATCGCAATATTATTGGTTGAGGAATCGACGAATTCCTGACTTACTAAAATCTGGTACAGGTCTTTCATGGCTTCATATCCGATGGCTAAATTTCGGGTATTGTTAATATTGGCCGATAATGCTCTTGTGCCAATACCCAGATTCCCTGAGCTTTTATTGGCATATAAAGCCCCATAACCAATGCCGATATTAGCATTACCACCCAGATTACTATATAACGCTATATTTCCTATGCCTATATTATCCATTCCAGTTTGATTCTGATATTGAGCGTAATGTCCTAAACCAATATTCAATTGGCCTGTCCGGTGACTGGTAAGTGCATAATTACCCAAGGCTATATTATTGGTTGCTTCTGTATCATTTGAAATACCTAAAGCATTGTTATATAATGCATTTAGTCCGATGGCAATATTGTTTTCACGGGCAACAGTCTGGGATTGAAGTGCATCTTTTCCGAGGGCTATTGATTTATCGCTACCTCCCGCAGGTGTACTTTTATGCTTAGTTGAAATACTGGCAGGGAGAATCGTAACAGAAGTTGAATTATTCTGAATTGTATGATCTTGTGCAAAAATGATGGGTAAAAGACCAATATTGAAGGCTATTAATAGTGCT
>CBIHRH010000039.1:0-14956 GCA_966212365.1 uncultured Emticicia sp.
AATACCTAGCTTGCCTAAAATCTGCTTTACTTTTACCTCGTAATCCCAGGCTTTTAGGGTGTCTACTTTTTCAATAGCATCGGCAAGCCGTTTATCATCATGCAGATTCAGCGCAATTTCATATTCTTTGATGGCGAGCGTAAGTGCATTTTCAGAAGCAAAAATGGTTTCTAGTACAGTTTTTCCTGCAGGTAAATCAGGGTTCTGGTCAAGATAACCTGTCCTGATGTCCTTTCTTATACTTATTTCGCCTGCATCAACATCTATTTTACCAACCAACATATCAAGCAGCGAAGATTTTCCCGAACCGTTTGAACCAATCAAAGCTACTTTTTCTCCTTGAAGAATACCAAAGGTTAGATTTTTAAAAAGCCAGCGTTCTCCTAAATTCCTTCCTATATTTTCAGCTGATAAATAATTCATATTTTTTTAGATAATCCGTTTCCTCTGTTTCTCTATTGTGTGGCAAAAATACACTTAATTTTTGGTTAATCGATTGGCTAATTCTTCCCATTCTTCTTCCAACGAGATTTTGGGCATCGTTTCTCCGGCTCTTCTGTACCAGTAATTAGCATTCCATTGGTCGCCTTCTTTACGATGCAGATAAGCATGCAAACGGTCATACTGTTGTGTGCCTTCTTTGCTTTGAGCAATGTTGTGCGAGGCTTCCCAGTCTCCGTTATAATCAAACCAAAGTGCTTGTAACAAGGGAGATATATCTTGTGGAACTTTTGTGGCTGAAAGAGTGCTTTTAAATGTCTGAAGGTTCATATAATAATTCTTTTATCTGGATTATAACCAATTGGAGGTTGTGCTCCGTCAAAATCAAAATTTTTTCAAATTTACAAAACCACTATGAATTTTTTGCATTTAATTGTCTGGTTCAAAAGATTAGCATGTATGAGTACTGATAACTCAATCTGAAGATAAGAAGCAGGTTGATTTTGAAAAGAACATGGATGAAAAGATAAAAGTTTTTAATGGTGAAATAGATAGAGAGGTGTTCAACAAAAACAACCATATTTATAATGACCAATTTAAGGCCTATATACAATTCTATAGAAACGGTCTGATAGAAAACGACTGGATAGGTATTGAAATAGATAGCCTTGATAATTTTCGGGGAAATTTTTCCCCAATTTTTTGTATATGAGTTACCACACATAATATTTATAAGCTGATTTTACTTTAGTGGAATGGTATTTTAACCAGTATAAACGTAGATAATTTTTACACAATTTTCCACTAAATACCATTATCATGAAAACCAAATTGTTTTTATTAGGTGCTTTACTTACGATGACATTTGCTAGTTACGCTCAACCAACAACTTCGTGGGGACCGAAATTGGGGATTAATTTTACATCGTATGCACCAAGAGCTGAAAGTTTTGACGTATTAACAGGTCTGAATGCGGGCTTATTCTTAAATCATAGCATCAATAGTAATTTTGGAGTGACCGTTGAGGGTAATTACTCGCAGTTTGGAACAAGAGTACAGAATGGGGGCAATATAGAACGAATTCATTACATACAATTTCCTGTATTAGCCGTATATTATTTTGGACATCAGGGTGAGGCATTTCGCCCTAAATTGTTCGCTGGGCCGTATTTAGGAATCCTGGCAGGTTCGACAGACAAAGGAGGTGATGAACTCTCAAACGGACAACAAGTATTTAATTCGGCCGACGTAGGCGGTCAGATTGGTGCCGGGTTTAATTTCCGTCTCAAACGAGAAACCTGGTTAAATACCGACGTTCGTTATATCAGAGGCTTTGGCGATATTACAAAAGAGCCAAGCACGAGCTATCAGAATGCCGGGGTAAACATTAATGTAGGTATCAGTTTCCCTATCAGATAATAATCAAACCACATAAAATCTTTAGGGATTCATCTCCCTTCGCCTAAACCCCTCTTCGGTCTTTACTGAAGAGGGGTTTCTGGTTAATTAACACATCCCTAGCCCCTAAAGGGGGACTACAAATTCGTCGAAATAAAATTGCCACAATGTATACCAAGTATATTGTGGCAAAACTGAATGGCTGCGAACAGGTAGTCCCCCTTTAGGGGTTAGGGATGTTTTTTTCTCTATGCTTACGATAAGCTCTCGCGGCTAAAAACAACAGGAATCCAAAGACAATAATTCCTAAAAACAGAAAGGCAAAATTGATTAGATTTTTCACCACTGCCAATAGGACAATTGCTACTAAAAATAATGTAGGCAATTCGTTTAACAATCTGTATTGAAAAGAGTTAAATACCATATATTTTTCACCTTTTTCCAGACGTTCGATGGTTTTTTTGCAGAAAATATGATAGCCAGTCAATAAAACCAACAATACCAGTTTGACATGTAGCCAACCTTGTTGCAGAAAATAGGGAGAATTAATGAGCATCAGAATCCCGAAAGTCCAGGTAATCATCATAGCAGGATTACAGATGATTTTATAGGCTCTTTTCTGCATCAGAATGTAGTCCTTTTTAAAGGCCTCGCGCAAATGTTCAGGTTTTTGTTCGGCTTCGGCATAATAAACAAACATACGAACCAGATAAAATAACCCGGCAAACCATGATACGAAACCGATGATATGCAATGATTTAAGATAAAGATGAAGCATTCAGATGTAATTTAAACTGAGGTAATTTTAAGCCCTCAAAAATAAGCAACAAAACCGTACGTTAAACTATAAAACTGATTTTTAAAATGAATAAGCTGTTTTCGTTACTTCTGATTATGTGCATATCAGGTGCTCTAAAGGCACAAGATGTCAAAGCAAAAGAGTTTTACGATAAAGGTGTAAAAAGTTTTGTAGCCAGAAAATCAGACGACGCAACTGAAAATTTATTAAAAGCTATTGAGAGAGATTCCACTTATGCGGATGCGTATTTTAAGTTAGGGCAAATGAGTGAAACTGCACGCAACGAAGCTAATAGTATTAAGTATTATTCGAAGGCTATTAAGTTTAAACCTGATGAACCAACATACCGTCAGGCATATACCTATATTGGTACACGTGCTTTACGTAATGGAAACTATGAAAAAGCAAAACCACTATTAGAATTTGCTTTAAAAAATTCACCACCCAATAGCATGATAGTAAAACAACTCACTAAGCAACTGGAGAGTTGCAATTTTGCCATTGAAGCCCAAAGGAAGAAACTGAACTTTGATGCCAACGATATGGGCGAGGTAATTAATTTCAAAAACAACCAATATTTTCCGGTACTGACTGCCGATAACGAAACCTTGATTTTTACCGCCCGATCAGAAGAAGGTGATGAAAATCTGTTTTCGTCTCAATTGGTTGATGGTAAATGGACTAAGCCTCAAAGTATTTCATCAAGTATCAATACTCCTGCTAATGAAGGCACCTGCAGTATTTCGGCAGATGGAAGAACGCTTGTTTTTACCAGTTGTGATGCTAAGGATAGCTTCGGAAGTTGCGATTTGTATATCTCTCGCAAAGTGGGTAATGAATGGAGTGCACCAGAAAACCTGGGAGCAAGCATTAATACCCGTGAATGGGAATCTCAACCAAGTCTATCAAATGATGGGCACGTACTATACTTCTCATCTAAGCGTCAGGGAGGTTTTGGAGAAAAAGATTTATGGATAAGTGAATTGAAAAATAATGTATGGTCTCCGGCAGCCAATCTAGGCAATACTGTTAATACCCCAAAGGATGATGTTTCGCCATTTATTCATGCCAATGGGCATACACTTTTCTTTGCTTCTGACGGGCATACGGGCTTAGGAGGTTTTGATTTGTATATGACTGAACAGAAACTCCATACTTTCTCAAAGCCTGAGAATCTTGGCTATCCGATTAATACCCATGAAGACCAGGTAGCATTATTCATCACTTCTGATGGTAAAAAAGGTTATTATTCATTTGATACCAAGCAGTCAATCCGTTTGTATCAATTTGATATTCCACAGGAATTGAGCAATAAATTCAGTCGTGTAAACTATGTAAAAGGCATTGTACAAGATGCCCAAAGCAAGAAAAATATTTCTGCTGATATTGAGCTGATTGATTTAAAAACTGGTAAAACCATAGAAAGACTGCAATCAGATGCTTTGACTGGCGAATACACAGCAGTATTGCCCAATGGCAGCCATTTTGGGCTATTTATTAATAAGCAGAATTACTTTAATAGAAGCCTTTCTTTTGATTTCTCCGAGAAAACTGATGCTAATGGTAAGGTAGTAAATGTATTTTTAGAGCCAATCAGAAAAGATGTTGATATTGTATTGAATAATATTTTCTTCGATTCAGGCAAGGCAGAGTTGAGACCTGAATCATTTACTGAATTAGATAAACTGCAAAAACTCCTGTCTCAGAATAATACCCTGAAAGTTGAGATTTCAGGGCATACAGATAATGTCGGAAAAGATACTGATAATTTAACCCTATCGCAGAAGCGTGCCGAAGCAGTAGTCAATTACCTGATAACTAAAGGAGTAAAAGCAGATAGTGTAAAAGCTGTAGGCTATGGAGAAACTCGCCCTATTGCAGGCAATGATACTGAAGAAAACCGCCAGTTTAATCGTAGGATTGAAATGAAAATCTTCTAAACTTGTCTATCCCGCCAAATTTGATGAACTTTGTAGCTTGGAAACTATGTTCATTTATCAGCTACTTCTGTAGCCGATAAATTTTACAATCTTTACATTCACGATTATCAATATAATGGCACAAGAAAAAGTAGAAGTGTTGATTTTAGGTTCAGGTCCGGCTGGTTATACAGCAGCTATTTACGCAGCAAGAGCAGGTTTAAAACCAGTGATGTATCAGGGCGGCCAACCAGGAGGACAATTAACTATTACCACTGACGTTGAAAATTTTCCGGGTTATCCTGATGGTATCATGGGCCCAGAAATGATGGAAGACTTTAAAAAACAAGCCGAGCGTTTTGGAACAGATAATAGATGGGGAATGGCTACAAGTGTAGATTTCTCAACGCCACTGGCACATAAAGTTATTATTGACGATGCACACGAAATCATAGCAGAAACCGTTATTATTGCTACAGGCGCTTCTGCCAAATGGCTTGGTTTAGAATCAGAACAACGCTTAAATGGTTATGGTGTTTCTGCCTGTGCAGTTTGTGACGGGTTCTTTTTCAGAGGACAAAATGTAGCGATAGTGGGAGCGGGGGATACCGCTTGCGAAGAAGCACATTATTTATCGAAGCTTTGCAAAAAAGTATATATGATAGTTCGCAAAGGAGAGTTCAGAGCATCGCAGATTATGCAGAAACGTGTTGAAAATACCCCGAATATTGAGATTCTATTCCACACTGAAACAATGGAAGTATTAGGTCAGGATGGAGTAACAGGAGTAAGAGTTAAAAATAATATCACGCAGGAAGAATCCTTTTTAGATGTAACCGGATTTTTTGTAGCAATCGGTCATCAGCCTAATACACAAATCTTTAGCGGATTTCTGGATATGGATGAGGCAGGTTATCTCGAAACTATCAAAGGAAGCTCAAGAACAAACGTCGAAGGAGTATTCGCTTGTGGTGATGCGCAAGATAAAATCTATCGTCAGGCAGTTACAGCGGCCGGTTCAGGCTGTATGGCAGCCTTGGATGCAGAGAGATATTTAGCAGAGAAAAGTTTGCATTAGACGACAAAAATGCCGAATATTGTTATAAAGAAGTGTCAGGCCAAAGAGTCTGATACTTCTTTATAGGGCAACCTAAAAACAAAACACAAAATGAGAAAGGCTTTATTTACCATTATTGCTTTGTTTTTTCTTGTGAGTGTGGGCTATGCCCAAACCACAAAAGAAAGGGGAGCAAGATTGAATAAACCAACGATTCCTTCAACTCAGAAAGAAACGAAAAACAAGAACCTCAATAAACCTCAGAAACAAGACGATGAGTTTAGTTTTGAAGAGGAGCCCAAACTGCGTTTTATCAATGAGTTCGAAGCCCCAAAATCTGATAAAAGTTCGAATCTGAAAATCGAGCCTATTAAAGAACTGAATGCAGCAGTGCATGAAGATACTTCTTCTATTGATGAAGGCCAGGTTGAAGTTGTGGAGATTGAAGAAGAAGCCCAATTTGCAGGCAGCGAAGATATGGTGAAAATTGCCAGCTATTACTCGGTTTGGAATACTGATGTAATTGACCCTTATGGCATTGATGCGAAAGATTATGAAGAGGTAGTGCCTATTCAGTTATATGATATTAATCAGGGAAGATATTGGTCTGGCCCGATGGCTAAGGGTGTAACAAACTCACAATTTGGTTGGAGATGGCGCCGATGGCATACAGGCATTGATTTAGACCTTGATACAGGTGAGCCCATTTATGCTGCTTTTGATGGTATTATTCGTGTGGCAGGGGTGCATGGAGGATATGGGCGTTGTATTGTGGTGAGACACTATAATGGTTTAGAAACATTATATGGTCACTTATCAAAGATTAATGTTGAACCCAATACGGTAGTAAAAGCAGGTGATGAAATCGGGAAAGGTGGAAACACCGGAAGAAGTTCAGGCCCTCACTTACATTTTGAAACCCGTTACGAAGGTAATCCGTTCGATCCTAAAAATATCTTTACTTTCAACCCTGAAAAAATAGATATTAACTCAGCCGAATTTACGATGTCATCGCGTGTGTATGACTATCTGAGAGGTGGAGCAAGCAAAGGAGACTTTGAATTTGACGAACCACAAGTAGTAAGCCGTAAAGTTTGGACAAAAGTACGTTCAGGAGATACCCTTTCAGAAATTGCTGATCGTTGGCATACAACTGTTGGTAATCTGGCAAGAATGAACCGTATCAAAACAACCACCAAACTTCGTCCGGGTTATCGTTTGAGAGTTAAGTAAGAGATATAAAATGATATTTTAATTGCGGCGTGAAACTATTTACGTCGCTTTTTTTTTATGAATACAGTATTGTCTTGAACTTTGATTTATCTGATTAATTGATTTTGATGATTTAGAAAATTGGTGATTAGGGTAGTTATTACCTTATTCATTATCAACTGGATTACATGTAAATCATTAAATCAGGTAAATCAAAGTTCAAGACGAATAACTCAATAACTAAAATTCATGAAATTAGATATACTTGTAATGGCAGCACACCCAGATGATGCTGAGATGTCGTGTGCTGGAACGATGGCAATAGCTATTGAAAAAGGTAAGAAAGTAGGTATTGTAGATTTTACCAAAGGAGAGCTAGGCACACGTGGTACCCCCGAAATACGCGCGGCTGAAGCTACGGCCGCCTCAAAGATTTTAAATATATCAGTGCGTGAGAATCTTGAATTCAGAGATGGTTTCTTTAAAAATGATGAAGAACATCAAATGAAATTAATCAGAACTATTCGCCGTTATCAGCCTGATATAGTATTAGCGAATGCTGTCGAAGACCGTCATCCCGATCATGGCAAAGGCGCAGCTCTTGCGGTTGATGCATGCTTTTTATCAGGTTTACGTATGATTCGAACCTTTGAAGATGACGGAACAGAGCAGGCGGCGTGGCGTCCGAAATTCCTCTATCACTATATTCAGGACCGTTATATTAAGCCTGATTTCGTGGTTGATATAACCAAATACTGGGATTTGAAAGAAGCATCTATCCGTGCATATAAAAGCCAGTTTTATAACCCGAATAGCGATGAACCGGAATCATACCTGACAAGCCCTGAGTTTTTGGATTTTCTAAAAGCGCGCTCACAAGAAATGGGGCATAGTATCGGAGCAAGATTTGGCGAAGGTTTCACCAAGACTAAAATGCTTGGCGTTAAAGACTTATTTGATTTAATATAAGAATAACCTTATTTTGATCGAAAATTCGTGTTTATGATTAATTTTCTATTATCGCTACAGCAATCATTCAATCGTTTTTTAAATAGCATCTTATCATTGATAAAGGTGCTATTTTTATCTGATTTTTCTCTTAAAACTGCTAAAGCAACCAGTGCACGCTGTGGAATTCTGGGTAATGGCCCATCTTTAAAAGTAACACTTGAAAATGATGTTGAATTTCTGAGCCAACTTGAACTCATAGCAGTTAATCTTTTCTCTACAACTACAGAATACACCCAATTTAAGCCAAAGAACTATCTCCTGCTTGATTGGTCTTTTATGAATCCTGATCACTGGCACGGTAGGACCGGCTTAAGAGGCATTGTTGAAAATACTACCTGGGACCTTAATTTATTTGTACCCACAAAGATGTTGAAGTCGACCTATTTCCGAAACGAACTGGCCCAGAATCCTCATATAAAGCCTGTTCCTTTTAATTATACTATTGTTTCGGGGTATACACAGCTTACTTATTGGTTTTTCAAAAAAGGATTGGGTATGCCCCAATGCCAGAATGTATTGGTAGCTGCATTATTCTATGCCTTAAATATGGGTTTTAAAGAAATTTATCTCTTTGGTGCTGACCACTCGTGGCACGAAATGATTAAACTTGATGAAAATAACAATCTGGTAGTGAGTGATACACATTTTTATGGACAGAAAGATTATGATATAGCAGTTCGGGAAACTTCCTATATGAGTCAACAACTTTTCTCTCTGCATAAGGCTTTTTATGGATACGAGATACTTGCCAGATATGCCAGGAGTATAGGGATAAAAGTTTATAATGCCAGCGTCAGAAGCTATGTTGATGTTTTCGAAAAGGTGAAGGTAAAAGATTTGATAAAAAAAAGCTGATTACCATTTGATAAAATATAGCCTGCAACTGGCTGATTATTAGGATATTTTAAAGATAAAATTTGCAATTATCTGGATTTATTTTTTAGATTTGGTAAAGTTTCAAACCAATCTCTTATCTAAACCTCTAAACAAATTTTATTATGAACAATTTTCGCTTGGCCGGTTTCGGCAAACGTTTTCTGGCGTACATCATTGATGGTATTCTTCTGGGTGTTGCATTCATGTTAATATTTCTTCCTTTCGGCGGACTTTTTGCGTTTTTAGGCATTGGTTCTGACGGGAGCCTTTCGGATGGTGAAGCTGCAGCTATGGCAGTAACCGGAGGAGTAAGCATTTTGGGAATCATATTGTTAGCCATCATTGCACCAGTTGTTTATGATGCATTAATGACAGCGTCTCCAAGACAAGGCACGCTTGGCAAAAGCATTATGAAGATTAAAGTTATCAAAGAAAACGGCGAACCATTAAATACAAATGAGGCTTTTATAAGAGCCCTGGTAAAATTTGTGGCAGGTCAATTTTGTATTTTATTATTATTAGTATGCTTATTCAACAAAGAAGAACAGAATTTACATGATTTAGCCGCCAAAACTTTGGTAGTAGAAGGGTAAGACTTTATGAATCGAATCTTAGTATATAAAATATTTTTAGCGGTAATAGCACTCACTATTACCGCTTATTATTTTTATTACCCGTCTTTAGGTTTTCTACCTAATATGCAGTGTTTATTCAATAAAACCACGGGTTTGTATTGCCTTGGTTGTGGAGGGCAGAGAGCCTTTCATGCTTTATTGCATGGGCATATAGTGACTGCTGTGCAAAATAACCTTCTGGTTTTCTTAGTATTACCTTTAATAGGTGTGAAGCTATTTGAGGAGCTTAGTAACAGAAAAATATTCCCAACAGCATTTTATTCCCGCAAAATCGCTCTGTCAATATTTTTATTTGTAATTCTCTTTACGATTTTAAGAAACATTCCTGCTCAACCTTTCATCTATTTAGCACCTACTCCGATATAAAACGATTTTGAATCATTTCAGGAAATAAGAAAATTACCACAGGGTGGCACGGAGTTACACGGTTCCAAGAGATAAACCTCAGTGCACCTCCGTGCAAGACTTAGTGAAACTTTGTGGTTCAATAAAAAAGGTGCTATCCGATAAAACAGATAACACCTTCTCAATATTTATAATTATATTTTACCTCGCATCAACAACAGCAATCGCCACCATATTCACGATCTCTCGCACAGAGCTACCTAACTGCAATACGTGAACAGGTTTTTTCATACCTAATAAGATAGGTCCGATTTTCTCAATATTAGCTATTTCTTTCACTAGGTTGTAGGCAATATTAGAAGCTGAAAGATTTGGGAAAATAAGCGTATTAGCTCCACCATCAACCAAATCGCAGAACGGGTGATTTTCACGCAATAAGTCCAGATCAAAAGGTAAGTGAGCCTGCATTTCACCGTCAACAATCATCGTTGGATGTTTTTCTTTCAGAACCGCCACTGCCTTTTGCATTTTCAAAGCATCATCACCATCGGCACTTCCAAAGTTAGAGTAAGTTAATAAGGCAATCCGTGGTTTGATGTTGAATTTCTCAACCTCTTTTGCTGCCAGTTCAGTAATCTCTATAATTTCTTCTGTAGTTGGATTGAAATTAACGGTTGTATCGGCTAGGAACAATGGACCAAAGCGGCTCATCAGAATATACATACCCGATACTTTCTTTACTCCCTCCTGACGACCGATAATTTGAAGCGCAGGCCGAATAGTTTCAGGATAGTTACGGGTCATACCACCAATCATGGCATCGGCTATACCGGTTTCTACCATCATAGCACCAAAATAGTTGCGATTCAGCATGGAGATTTTGGCCTCAAATTTATTTAAACCCTTGCGTTTACGTTTTTCATAAAGAATATCACCAAATTTCTGTAAACGAGGCTCTTCCTTAGGCGAGCGAGGATCGATGATTTCAACACCTGCCACATCAATATGGTTTTCTGACACTAATTGCATAATTCGGTTTTCGTTCCCCAATAGAATCGGAATCGCAATGCCGTCATCAATTACCTGTTGGGCAGCTTTCAACACGGTTAAGTTCTCCGCATCTGCGAATACCACACGTTTCAGGTTTTGTTTAGCTTTCGTGATAATTACTTTACTAAGGGTATTATCCTGCCCTAAACGTTTCGATAATTGTGTATCATAAGCTTCCCAGTCAATAATCGGAAATTTGGCAACACCTGTGTCCATCGCAGCTTTAGCTACAGCAGGTGCAACAGTTGTCAATAAGCGTGGGTCAACTGGTTTTGGGATGATATATTTCTTGCCAAAAACCATATTGTTTTCACCATACGCTAGATTCACAATATCGGGTACTGGCTTTTTAGCTAATTCGGCTAAAGCTCTTACTGCCGCCAGTTTCATTTCTTCATTGATTACTTTCGAGCGTACATCCAGCGCCCCTCTGAAGATATAAGGGAATCCTAAAACGTTATTTACCTGATTCGGATAGTCAGAGCGGCCTGTGGCAAAAATAATATCCTCACGAGCTGCCATAGCCTCATCGTAGGCAATTTCCGGAGTTGGATTAGCCATTGCAAATACGATACAGTCTTTCGCCATTGATTGTACCATTTCCTGCTTGAGTGTATTTCCTTTCGAAAGCCCGATAAATACATCAGCACCAACTAAAGCATCAGCTAATGAGGTTTCAGCTGGCATAGCATCGTTAGCAAATTCTATCTTTTTACCATCCAAGTTTGTACGGCTTGGGTGAATAAGCCCTTTGCTATCGAACATAAAAATATTTTTCTTCTGAGCCCCTAAGCAATTATATAAGCGAGTACAAGAAATGGCAGATGCTCCTGCACCATTAATTACAATTTTTACATCTTCAAATTTCTTGTTTACCAATTCCAGTGCATTCAGTAAGGCAGCAGCGGAGATAATAGCTGTACCATGTTGGTCGTCATGCATCACCGGAATATTCATTTCTGCTTTCAGACGTTCTTCAATTTCAAAACATTCCGGAGCGGAAATGTCTTCAAGATTGACACCGCCAAAAGTAGGTTCAAGAATCTTTACCGTTCTTACAAACTCATCAACATCTTTGGTATTGAGTTCTATATCAAATACATCTATATCAGCATATATTTTAAATAAAAGACCTTTGCCTTCCATTACAGGCTTACCAGCTTCAGGTCCTATATCACCTAAACCCAATACGGCAGTACCATTAGAAATTACAGCAACCAGATTACCTTTGGCGGTGTATTTATAAACATCTTCGGGATTTTCAAAAATCGCCATACATGGGTCTGCAACCCCCGGAGAGTAGGCTAAGGTTAAGTCTCTTTGGGTGGCTGTTTCTTTTGATGGAATCACCTCTATCTTACCTGGTCGACCCTTGGCGTGATAGTATAAGGCTTCTTCTTTCAGTGTTTTCTTCGTACTCATTTTTCGAATAGTTTTGTTTTCTACGCGCAAAGGTACGCATAGAAAATTGTTAGATAGAAAGAAAATGTTGTTTTATAGCCTATAATCGGGCTATGATGATAGTGTAATTGATGAAATATAAATTGAATTTTTTAGTTCTTGATGTTGTCGGTAACGATGTCTTCAAACTTGTCAACGTTATTGAAAGCCAGGTCCATTTTCTTGCGGTCAAATTCATTCTCATTGTTTGAGAGCCATACAGTTGCTACCCCATTACCGATAAAATTGGTAATAGCACGGGCTTCCGACATAAACCTGTCAACGCCTAAAAGCAATGCAAGACCTTCAACCGGAATCACTTTAATTGCGGTCAGAGTAGATGCTAATACAATAAAACCACTTCCTGTTACACCTGCCGCTCCTTTAGAAGTAACCATCAGAATACCAATAATGGTCAGAATCTGTTGAATATCTAAATGAACATTAAATACCTGCGCCAGAAATATAACCGCCATTGAGAGATAGATAGTAGTGCCATCCAGATTAAAAGAATATCCTGCCGGAACAACCAGACCCACAACTGATTTCGAGCAACCCATCTTCTCCAGCTTCTCCATCAAAGACGGTAAGGCAGCTTCTGATGACGAAGTGCCTAATACAATCAACAGTTCTTCTCGGATGTATTTTAAGAAACCCCAAAGACTGATTTTATAGTATCGGAGAATAAAATACAACACCACAAAAATGAATACCGCCATGGTAGTATAAACTGTCGCCATCAGTTTCGCTAGTGGCAATAAAGTTTTGATGCCATATTTGGCAATGGTGAATGCCATTCCCCCAAATGCTCCGATAGGAGCAAATAACATAACCTTATGCAAAGCCCAGAATACTTTTTTGGAAATAGGAGAGAGGAAATTCACAACTGCCTGACGACCTGAATAATTGCTTAGAGCAATGCCTAAAACAATGGCAACTACCAATACTTGAAGCGTGACATTATCCCAGAAAAACTTCATCCAGCTAAAATGTTCAGCACTTTGGGTATATTTGGATATATCCCCACCTTTAATATCATTGGTAACTACACCATCCCCCGGACGTAATACATTAGCTACGAAAATACCTATAATCAAAGCTACCGTTGTAACAATTTCAAAGTAGATTAACGCTTTAGCCCCTACTTTACCTACTTTCTTTAAATCACCCATTGAAATTATACCCAGGGTAATAGTAAGAAAAATAATCGGATTGATAAAGAGTTTAACTGTGCTGATAAAGATACTGCTAAGAAACTCGCTGAAAGTCGTTTTAATTTCGAACTCAGAAATGAAAAGGTTGAGTTTAATACCCTTTTCGAGGATAGGTTTTAAGGCAAATTCGGGGTTGTAATGGCCTAATAGAATACCACAAACAATGGCGGTTAATACCCAGAAGGTAAGATTGGTAAAAAGTTTTTTCATGCTGTTTAGGCTATAATTTTTTTCCGCTAAGGAACATGGATTCGGTTATCTTTTTGCTGGTATCGCTGTCGAGAACTATTTTCCAGCGGTCATCAAACTTACGAAGCACTACGGTGAATTTCCCATAAAAAGTGCCTGTTTTTCCGTTGGCGTCAGTTGTAATAACTTTATAATAGCCTACTTCAAAAGCAGAAGTTTCGTTATGCACCCGTTCTTCAAAACTGAACTCAATAGTTTGTCTTCTTTTATGTCGAAAATTATATTCATTACTCTGTTGATTATTCAGACTATACTCTTCGTAATTATAAATCTTCTTAGAATCGATGGGTACACGTAACAAATCTTTGGAGTGCAGATTCATAAAACCTATTGCATCCATATTGCTGTAGGTTTTTATAAACGGTAACCATACCTGATTATTAATTTCTGTTTCAATATTATCTGATTGGGCAAAAGCGGTAGAAAAACTACACATCAGGAAGGCGCAGAGTAGTGTTTTCATGTATTTGATGACAAAATGCTGCATAATTAGGTTTAAAAGCAAATGTAAGCATTTAATTCTGTAGCGTAAATGAATGCGGTTGTTTTCTTTACATTCATGAGTTTAACCATAGAGAGTCCCAGAATCATCTACCTGGTCTCATGGAGCTTTTATATACTCCGAGCACCTCCGTGGTTAAGTAAAATTTGCGTATCCTTATCTCAAAATACAATTGAACCTAAACCAAGCAAATAGCTGTTTATCAATCAAATGAAACGACAGAAAATGGCAAGAATTCCTACGGAGGAGAAAGAAGAAAAAATAGATATACGTCAAAGGCTGAAAGCACTTAATAATCTACCCATATTCATTAAAGAAGTTTACCAGACTTCACCTGCTTTAGCATCAGGTAATATTGTATTAAGGGTCATTCGCTCGGCAATTCCTTTATTGATTTTATATATTGGTAAATTGCTGATTGATGAAGTTGTGTTATTGATTGATAAAAAATCAATCGATTATAGTCATTTGTGGCTTTTAATCGGCATGGAATTCGGATTAGTAATAATCAGCGATTTATTGGCAAGAGGTATCAGCCTGACTGATAGTCTGCTGGGTGATATGTTTGCCAATAAAACCTCCATCAAATTAATGGAGCATGCCGCTTCGTTAGATTTGGCTCAATTTGAAGATGCAACTTTTTATGATAAACTCGAAAGAGCCAGACAGCAGGTAACCGGAAGAACGGCCTTACTTTCACAGACCTTAGCACAAGGACAAGATACTATAACAATGGGAAGTTTATTAATAGGGCTTGTTGCATTTAATCCATGGTTGATTTTGTTATTATTAATAGCTGTAATTCCTT
>CBIHRH010000040.1:0-14800 GCA_966212365.1 uncultured Emticicia sp.
TACCTGATACTTTAAAAACCGAAAACGGAATCTCATTTGTCTGAATGGCAGCTTTATCAATCGTTTTTAGAATTTCATCAGTAGTTGCATCAAAGGCCTTTTCATTGTCTTCTCCCTCAACCGAATAGTCAAGAATAGTACCTACTTTGCTTTTTGCCAGACTCTCGATGGTCTTTTGACAGGTTGAGATACTCTCACCCCCGCAAAATTGAGCAAATATGGTATTTTTAATCAGTAATTTTATAGGTAATCCTAATTTTATTGCGAGTTTTATAAAAAAAGTTCCTATCTTTACAACCCAGTTTTGATTCATCAACGCAAAAATCAAATACGTTTTACGTAGCTTACTATTTGACTGATGAGCAAAGGCAATAGAAGTATCATCGAAATTTAACGAGCGGTTTTGAATAGCCGTTTTCATTATTTCAAATATTGGTTTCTTTTAAATTTTTCAGTTCAGATGATGAATTGTACTATTTTAAGAAATAATATCGTTTAAACCACGATATTTTCTAAAATGGTTTGCAAATATACGGCAAAGAAAAGACATTTAATGAAACAATATCAATAATTCGGTAATGCGAACTGTTGTCAATGCCTGCTTTCAGTAGCTTATGTAAACTCGTTTGATATCTTTTACAAGCATTGAAAAAATTGACAAAACAAATTTTATTAAAGAAATGAAAGCAAATTTAGATGTACTACCCCTTAACAGTTGGATAGATACAAACGGAAAACCCTTAATTATTGCCGGGCCGTGTAGTGCCGAGACCGAAGAACAAGTAACCGAGACAGTACGCCGTATTGCTAAAGAAGGTTATGCGCACGTGATTCGTGCAGGTGTTTGGAAACCTCGTACTCGTCCAGGTAGTTTTGAAGGAATGGGAGAAGCAGCATTGCCTTGGTTAGCTGCAGTAAAAAAAGAAACAGGCCTACCAATTGCAGTGGAAGTAGCAACACCTCAACACATCGAATTGGCTTTAAAATATGGTATTGATATTCTTTGGATTGGCGCCAGAACAACTGTAAACCCTTTTAACGTACAGGATTTAGCTGATGCTTTGAAAGGTGTTGATGTTCCGGTATTGATTAAAAACCCGGTTAACCCAGACCTTGCCCTATGGGTAGGTGCATTTGAGCGTATTGCAGGTGCGGGTATTAAGAAAATGGCGGCTATTCACCGTGGGTTTTCTAATGCGCAAGAAACCAAATACCGCAACTCTCCAATGTGGCAATTGGCCGTTGAATTGAAAACTTCGTTCCCTCAATTACCAATCATTGGCGATCCAAGTCATATGGCAGGTAAGAGAGCATACTTATTCGAGCTAGCTCAACGTGCCTTAGATTTGAACTACGATGGTTTGATTATCGAATCTCATCGTAGCCCGGATGATGCGTGGTCTGATGCTTCTCAACAATTAACTCCGGAAGCTTTAGGTGAAATGCTTCGCGAATTAGAAGTGCGCAAAGCTTCTTATGGCGAAGATTTCCAAAGCGAATTAGACAAACTACGTCAAAAAATTGATAACATTGACCGTGAGCTTCTGGAAGTATTAGCTGCACGTATGGCAGTAGTTGAAAAATTAGGAGAATACAAGAGAGATAATAATGTAGCTGTTTTACAACTGGATCGTTGGAAACAAGTACATAATAGCCGTGCTGAACTAGGCAAGAAACTAAATCTTTATCCTGAAATGGTTGAAGAATTGTTTAAATTAATTCACATGGAATCTATTCGTAAACAAACTGAAGTAATGAACCAACAACCTGCCTAAGCAGATTGATGGAATTGATTATAGAAAATGAAGAATTTAGAAAAGCGTCAGATATTCATCTGGCGTTTTTTTATTCTCTGAAATACCGCCACATTTTCATCTTAAAGAACAATTGCTTGGTACGATTTTTCGCCCTTTCGAGGTCAAGTTCATCATTTATCTGATTGATTTTGAGAGTGCCTATATCAGAGCTATTATCGGCAAAAATAATTGTACCAGAGTATTTACGTTTGGGAATATACTGTAAAAATAAAGTCCTGTTTTTGGCAAAAACAGAATCTAACTTATTACCTGGCAAACCATTGCTGCTTTTAATAGTAGTATTTTTTTTCTTTGAACCGAGCAAATAAGGATTGTAGATAGTTTGAATGCCCATTTGAGCATTGACTTTAATAATAAACAACAAAAATCCAATCAACAATAAACTTGTTTTCATTGCTTAATATATGATTTAGATTGAAGATTTATTTATAAATAGCTTCTAAAATAACGCATGACGTGATAGAAAATTTTATAAACTCAGCCTATCATTTTACAAAGGCACAATTTTACCGTAACTTTGTAAAAATAAGCTGAAAATCAGAAATTCAGATTAAATACCCATTAAAATAGAAGAGTAACTGGCTGATCTTAATACGGAATCTGTCAGGAAAAAGATATAAAGCGCGTCTATGAGCAAATACGCAACAACCGAAATAACAAGTGCCGAAATACCATCGGATAATCCTGTACACCAACGTCTATACTTCCCTTATGTTGAAGCAGCTAAAATTGTTCATGGCAACATGCTGGAATTAGGTTGTGGCTGGGGCCGGGGTGTAGAGACACTTATTGAAAAATGTGACCATTATACGGGTTTAGATAAAAACGAGCCGCTGATTAATCAGTTACAAGCTGCCTATCCAAATCATACTTTCCGTACGGCTGATTTACCTTACTTAACCGAATTTAAAGATAACACCTTTGACTTTGTCGTTACTTTTCAGGTAATTGAGCATATTCAGGACGACCATAAGTTTCTGTCAGAAGCTGCCCGTGTTTTAAAACCAGGTGGTAAAATATTGCTAACGACCGTGAATCGCCCGTATTCTTTAAGCCGTAATCCCTGGCATATTCGTGAATATGATACTACTGAATTGCGTACTTTGATGCAAAAGTATTTTTCTAAGGTAGAAACTATGGGTGTAGGCGGGAATAAGAAAGTCTGGGATTATTATGAAGAAAATAAGCAATCAGTACGCCGCATCATGCGTTTTGATATTTTTGATTTGCAACACAGATTACCTGCATGGATGCTGAGAGTTCCTTATGAAATCCTGAATCGATTCAATAGAAACAAATTGATGGAAGGAACAGGAGGTTTAGCCGCTGAAATTCGCTGGGATGATCATCTTCTCTCAAACGAACCCGAAAAATGTATTGACTTCTTTTTTATAGGAACAAAATAATATTTTTGAGATTTTTTTCCTCACCCCAACCCCTCTCCCCCGGGAGAGGGGCTTAAAAGTCTCCCTCTCCTGCAGGAGAGGGAGATTTAGAGGGTGAGGTGGCCACCCCGCGGCGAAACCCGGGATTAAATAATTTTTTGCGGTGATTATATTTTAGGCACCATTATTTCTTTCTCGTAGTGCATTTATATCTTCATATACCTTTTTGTCGTAGAGCCTGTCATTACTGTGATTTTCATTTCAGCACTAATCTGACTATGAAAAGTACCGTCGTAGAGGCCATTTGTCGGGAAATTGAATTACAGGCTGATTATCTGAACAATAAAGAACTTCAGACGATTTATTTTGGTGGAGGTACTCCTTCTCTGCTCAACATCAACGAGCTGTATGATATTTTTGAAACAATTAAAAAGTATTATACTTTTTCAAACGATATAGAAATCACTTTGGAGGCTAATCCTGACGATATTACAAAAGAGCGGTTGGCTATTTTACAAAGATTTGGTTTTAATCGGTTAAGTATTGGCATTCAGTCATTTAATGATCAACATCTGAAGAAATTGAATCGGATTCATGATGCTGCTTTGGCCGAGGAATGCGTAAAATTAGCACAGGATATGGGCTTTGATAATATCACTATCGATTTGATTTATGCTATTCCATACGAGAATCATCATATCTGGGAGCAAGATTTAGAAAGAGCTTTGGCCTTAAATGTACCTCATATTTCTTCCTATTGCCTGACAATTGAAGAAAAGACAGTTTTTGGCAAGTGGTTGCAACTCAATAAGATTCCACCAATTAATGAAGATTTTGCTTCTGAGCAATTCAGAATTTTAGTTGATACGCTTGAATCGGCCGGATATGAACAATATGAAATATCGAATTTCTGTCGGGATGATAAGTATTCTCGTCATAATTCTTCTTATTGGAAGCGCCATGAATATTTAGGTGTTGGCCCGTCGGCGCATTCTTATAATGGTGTATCTCGCCAATATAATGTAGCTAACAACGCAGCTTATCTGAAAGCCATACATTTGGGTCAAGTACCTGCCGATTATGAATTTTTATCAAAGGAAGAAAAGCTGAATGACTATATTCTTACAGGATTACGTACTAAATGGGGTTGTAATCTTACAGAAATTGAAAAACTGGTTGGCGATAAATGGCAGATAGCTAACAGAGCCATTTTAGCTAAGTACTTAAACAGTAAGCTTTTGCAAATCAATAACCAAACACTCACACTCACCCGCCGGGGCAAGCTATTTGCTGATAGAATTGCCAGTGATTTATTTTTAATCTGAGAATCGTTATTCTTCATTTATAAAATTTGCCCAATCAAAATTTGATAAAGCACCCATCAAAGCAAAGTAAAAGCACTTGACAAACATTGATGGTATAGATGAATTATCAAACTTTTTATACTTAATTTATTGAAATTAGTTGGATTTTGTGATAGTATCTGCACAAAATGGCTATCGCACTTGGGGCTTCGACCGCGCGGCGGCCGCTTCGCTCAGCTGCCGGGATTGGCGCTGAAAATAATCTAACTTCTATTAGTTCTGATGTCATTACAAGACAATAAGGTAATCATTATATAGCATTCTCTCCAATAGTACGATTACGCCAAAAACATCCTCGAACACTTTGAAAATACAAGTTTAAGTCGGAAATTTAGGGGGAGGCCTAGTCGGGATACCCAGTCTTGGAAAACGATTCGCAACTAGTCGTTCTAATAATAACTGTTGACATGGAGGAAGAGAAATTTCAGTGTGTGAGAACACCCGCGACAAAAAAGAAATTGGAAAAGGTTACCAATATGGTGGGAACCTTTTTGAAAGGGAACCGCGATAGTTTCCAAATACCAACCGCGAAAGCAAAATCAGAAAAGGTAGCCGCTACGGTGGCTACCTTTTTAAATAAAGACGGCGATTAGTTCCAAATACCAACCAGTAAAGTGTGAGCTGGCTAAAGAATAAATTACCTACAAGTGTATATAAAACTTTTCATGGTGAAACTGTGTTCCTTTTACCAACACCTTTATTAAAATGCATTACAACTTATTACTTATCATATCATTACTTTTTGTCATTTTCATGCTGGTCATGCTTGGGCAGAAGTTTAAAATATCTTCTCCTATCTTTCTGGTATTGGCGGGATTATTTATCAGCTTTATGCCGAAAATTCCTCAAATAGAAATTGACCCTGTGTTTATTTTTCTTATCTTTTTACCTCCCCTGCTCTATGAAGCAGCCTGGTATACCTCATGGAATGATTTCTGGAAATGGAAACGCCCGATTGGACTTCTGGCATTCGGTCTGGTTATATGTACATCAACCGTCATTGCTTATGCTTCTCAGGCAATGATTCCAGGATTTACTCTTGCTTTAGGCTTCTTATTAGGTGGGATTATTTCACCACCTGATGCTGTTGCAGCTTCATCAGTTCTTAAGGGAATCAAAGTACCAAAAAGAGTTACTACAATTTTAGAAGGCGAAAGCCTGATTAACGATGCATCGAGTTTGATTGTCTTTCGCTTCGCTTTGGCTGCATTGGTTACAGGGCAATTCTCTTTGCAACAGGCTGTTGGTACATTCTTCTGGGTAGCAGGCATGGGTATTGTTGTCGGATTAGTGATTGCTCATATTGCCTATGCCGTTCATCGCTTTTTACCCACCACGCCAAGCATAGATGCAGCCCTTACCTTGCTGACACCCTATTTTATGTATATCATAGCCGAGCAATTTCATTTTTCTGGAGTAATGGCGGTGGTAAGTGGGGGTTTATTTTTATCCTATCGTTCGCACGAGATATTAACGCATGGCTCAACCCGCTTGCAAACAACAGGTGTTTGGGCTACTTTGGTTTTTGTGCTGAATGGCTTAGTGTTTATTCTGATCGGGCTCGAACTTCCTACTATTATCAATGGTCTGGAGGGTTACTCTATTCTAGATGCTGTTAAGTATGCGGTGATTATTAGTATTCTTACTATTGTTGTTAGGATAATCTGGATATATCCTGCGGCTTTTATACCAAGATTTTTATTCAAAAGTATCCGGGATAATGAACCTAATCCCGGATTAAAAAATCCATTTATTATAGGGTGGGCAGGTATGCGGGGGGTTATTTCGTTAGCATCAGCTTTATCAATCCCCCTTTTTCTGAATAGCGGACAGCCATTTCCTCACCGGAATCTGATATTGTTTATTACTTTTACAGTTATTCTTGTAACACTGGTTTTTCAGGGCTTAACACTGCCATTCATTGTGAAATGGCTGGAAATAAAAGAAGTTGATCATGTTGCACCAGAAGAAGAACAGGAAGCAGGTATCAAACTGAGAATTATGAAAGCTGCCCTTAATCAATTGAATGATAAATATTCAAATGAAATAAAGAATAACGAATTGCTGAGTTTTCTGAAACATGAAATTGAAAGTGATATTTCCTTGACTCACCAGCGTTTAAATTCGATGGAATGTCAGGTATGCCAGAAAAAAGAGATTGAGCAATATAATCAGGTGTTGAAAGAGCTTTATAGTACACAGCGGAAAGAATTGTATTCGATTCGTAAAGAATATGCCTTTAGTGATGAAGAGATTCGTAAGCAGGAAATGCAACTGGACTTTGATGAGGCCAAAATAACATGGAATGGTCATTCATAAATTGATTTCTCATTTAAAGCCCGTTTCAATCCTTTATGGTAACCCGCTATCAAATCAACTGTATTTTAACAATTGTTCTAATAAAGCTCTTAAGTTTCCCGCTTTTAGCTCAAAGTATTACCTCACAAAAAACAGAGAGCTGGCATGGATTTCAAAAAGTCAGTTTTCTGTTAGACGGTATTCAGGCGCACTATGTAAAGCCCAATAAACCAATGCCCGGTAATCCGTGGATATGGCGTGTCTATTTCCCTGACTGGCACATTGATATGGATAGCATTCTTTTGAAAAAAGGCTTTCATGTAGCATATATCAATACAGATAATCGTTATGGTGACCCACAGGCCATGCTGAAATGGGATGATTTTTATAATTATCTCACCCAAAATCTATCTTTTGCTCATAAAGTAGCCTTAGAAGGGGTAAGTAGAGGCGGATTATATGTTTATGCCTGGGCTAAACGTAACCCTGAGAAAGTCAGTTGTATTTATACCGAAACACCTGTATACGATTTCAAAAGCTGGCCCGGTGGAAAAGGAAAAGGTAAACGCCAGGAAAAAGAGTGGAATCAATTATTAGAAGTTTATGGCTTTACGGAAGAGCAAGCTGTAGCATACGATGATAATCCGATTGACCATTTAGAGGGTTTAGCGGCTTATAAAGTACCTACTCTGCATATTATAGGGTTAAAAGATAAACTGGCTCCACCAGACGAAAATACTTTTCTATTGGTTGACAGATACCAGAAATTAGGTGGACCTGCCTATGTATACAGCATGAGTCGTGGCCCACAGACTTTAGAAGGGCATCATTTTCCAATTGAACATCCGGAATGGTGGGCAAATTTCATTATCCAACATTCAACCCCTGTTACCCAACCATTACCAAAAGCTGAGTATGTTCAGTTACGTGCAGGATTGCCACATTTTTTTCAGGCTATTCAGCAAAAAAGAGAAATAACTGTTGCCTACTTGGGAGGTTCTATTACGCATAACGCAGGTTGGAGAGATAAAGTATCTAAGTATCTGAAAGAGCGATTCTCTAAAAATACTTTTACCTTCATAACTGCGGGAATACCATCTCTTGGAAGTTTAGCTCACGCTTTTCGTTTTGAGCAAGATGTACTTAGTAAAGGTAAACCGGATTTGCTATTTGTTGAGGCTGCTGTCAACGACCATACAAATGAAACTGATAGTCTGACACAGATAAGAGCGTTAGAGGGGATTGTGAGACATGCAAAGAAAAACAATCCGGCAATGGATATTGTTCTGATGGCCTTTGCCGACCCTGATAAAACGACAGATTATCAAAAAGGGCTTATTCCATTAGAGATTAAAAATCATGAGGCGGTGGCGAGCCATTATCAATTACCCTCAATAAATCTGGCAAAAGAGATTGCCGACCGTTTAAAGTCCAAAGAATTTAGCTGGGAATATGACTTTAAAGACCTTCACCCCTCACCTTTCGGGCAGGAAATCTATTATCAGAGTATCAAATACTTATTAAACGAGTCATTTAAAAACTTTAATAGTGTTAATTCAGTTTCATCAATTAATCGTGATTTACCGAAACCTCTTGAGGCAAAGAATTTTGAAGGTGGTAAATATGTCGATATCCATGAAGCTAAAATAGAGAAAGGTTGGCAATTGATTGAAAAATGGCAGCCGTCTGACGGTGTTGGGACACGAGAAGGTTTTGTCAAATGCCCGGTCTTGGAAGCTACTTCATCTGATGCTTCTCTATTATTTTCATTTACGGGTAATGCAGTTGGTATTGGTTTAGTTTCAGGGCCGGATGCCGGAGAAGTTATATATAGTATTGATAATGGCCCTTATAAAAGTATGGATTTATATACTCAGTGGAGCCATTTTTTGCATTTACCCTGGTACAAATTATTTGCCTCCAGCTTATCTGACAAAAAACATACGCTACATTTAAAAGTTAATAGTACAAAAAATCCAAAAAGCAAAGGTACTGCTTGTAGGATAGTTTATTTTTTGGTTAATTCTACCGGAAAATAAGATTTTCTACAACTAAATGACTAATATTGCGTTTAATAATATAGATTATAAATCAAACAATGAAAGAGTTTAATCTCAAGTCTTATCATATCAGAGCGATGAATGCTTCTTCGGAAGCTGAAAAAGCTGCCATCAATCAGGAATTGAAAGACCTTTACGAAACTTTGTCTGTTGAAGATAAAAAAGATTTTAATGAACAGTTGCAGACCTTCTTAATTAAAGAAATGGCAACCATTAATTCATTTTATCAGTCAACCAAAGAAGAGAATCTCAATTAACCCACCTTTACATCTGAGCATTTACTATCCTGGAATAGTTTAATACGTATTAACCATATTTAATTAAAACCCGGTGAAAATCACTTCCATCACAGTCTTTTGTGTTTGTTTTTCATTTTTTTGTTTCTCGCAAGAGTATAAAACCAGTATAATAAAGGTCAATCTTTCGTCATTAGCTTTAGGAGCTTACTCAATCCAATATGAAAAAGTATTGGGGAACCGGACAAGCTTTGCTTTAGGTGTTGTGTATAGACCAGTAAAAAGAGTTCCCTTTGCTAAATCAGTAGAAAGATTTGTAGATGCTGCTGACAGTAGAATTGATTATATTAGCCTCGCCAATGTAAAAAAATCCGAATCAACTGTTGGTACTTTTGGCGTAACGCCTGAATTCCGCTTTTATCTGGGCAAAAATAAATCTGCGCCAATTGGGCCATATTTATCCGTTTTCGGCAGATATAATAGCTACTTTGGGAAAGCCCCAGTATTTGTAGATGTGCTTTACAAAGATACCTTTGCAAGAATTGAATTACCCGTGGATACTCAAATTAAAACCATCTCAGGAGGACTTATGCTCGGCTATCAATTCAGACTAGGGAATCGTTTTACTTTCGACTGGTTTATTATTGGCGGACATTATGGCAATGTAACTGTACACGGAGAATCTCAACAAAACTTTGAAGGATATGACGAACAATTTCTCAAAGATATAAAAGCCAGAATTATTGATACTTTTAAAATCAATGAGCAATATCTGTCAGTTGAGGTTGATAAACAGGGCGTAAGAGTAGATAATGCCCGCAATCTTACATTCTTAAACCTACGAGGGTTAGGATTTAACATCGGATACAAATTCTAAAAATAGCAAGAGCCTTGAATATTTCAAGGCCCCTTTTATTATCTAGTCTTACAGATTACATATCCTGATTCCTGCCTGATAACCTGCCCATGCTGAGAGGTTGGCTCTATCACCAAAATATCTTCCCTCGCTTTCGAAGAATTTAAATTTACTGAATTGCCCTAAATTAATTTCTGATTCCTGGGTGGCGTGGAAACTGATTGTGGGTGCCACAAATAAAGCTATGCGAGGAGAAAGATGTACTTCAAAGCCCAGACTTCCCCTGATTAATTGATTTAGCTCCCAAGTATATACAACATTCTGCAGATGCGAACTGACTACATCAAAATTAAGCCAGAAAATTCTATTTAATCTCCAGGCTGTACCCAGTCCATAACCAAAACTAAATAAGGGCTTATCGATTTCGTTGAAACTGTACCCTGCCGTAAAAATATTATAGAACCTTTTGACTCCTGTTTTAAAAGTAATATTAGCCCGGTTTACTTCATCATTGCTCAGTTCTAAACGACGGTATCCACCTTTGCTTACGAAACTGGCTAAACCAATCGGTATTGAATTAGATTGCTCTGCAAAATTAAAAACTCCTATTTGTACTCCATTATTAACCCTATTGGCTATATTAATAACTCCCACCTGTACCCCTTTTAAAGTTTCTCCGGTATAATTCAAAAATCCGGATGCCTGAACGCCATCAAAGTTTCCACCAACTACATTTGCAAAACCTGCTGCCTGAACACCACTTCCACTACCTAATACAACATTGCCAAAGCCTGCCCCTTGAACCGCATATTTTGTACTATGAAGTACAACATTGGCAAATCCGGCTCCTTGTACTCCACTAAAGTTTCTGAAAACTAAATTGCCAAAGCCAGCACCTTGAATACCATAGGCACTCTGGCCTACTACATTAGCAAAACCGCTCCCTTGTACACCTTTCACGCTCTCCCCTACCAAATTAGCAAAGCCAGCAATTTGACCGCCCAACACTTTACCTCTTACCAGGTTCAAAAATCCGCCCACTTCCAATTTCCTTACGCCTAATGAGTATCCGGCAATTACGTTGACTGAATAATCATTAATCACGTTGCCACTTAAGTGATGATTTGTTCCTATAAATGGCACTATTGATATCTGAGCTGGACGATAAATAGTGTCTTTTACGTTGTCAAGGTGAATGTTCTGTTTTGTAGTTATAAGCCAATCCGTTACTTGTCTATGCGTTTCAAGCAACATATCTTTTGTTTCATTCAGGTAGTCTCTATAATCGAATTTACTTGCTACGGGGGCTATTGAGTCTTTTCTGGATAAGATTATGGGCAGTGTCTGTATCGGAACAATTGTGTCTATTTTTTTCGGAGGCGAGGTATCAGATTTAATAGCTATTGGTCTCAGCTCTTTCGTTGGTGCCTGAATGGGTTTGAAAGGCAATAGCGAAACATTTAGCGTTGTATTGGTTCTTCCTTTTATGGCAAGGTCTTCCTGGTGATAATTTTGTTTGCGCACCTGAATATTCACATTCGGCAATGTAGTAGGGATTTTTAGGCGATAATAGCCATATTGATTGGTGACGGCAGAAGCAAGTGTTACAGGTTCATATACGCTGGCTTTTTCAATTTTCAAGCCCGTCTCTCCGTCTGAAACGTAGCCCATCACGAAAAAATCTTTTTTCGGCTCTTCTTCATTTTTTTTCAGAATAATCTAATTGCCTCTATTCTTAAAGGTAGCAGTATTACCAAAAATCACATTCAATACTTCTCTGACAGGTTGGTTCTGAACCGAAACAGAAACTCGCTTATTAATATCTATTTCATCAGGGTTATACGAAAAACTGAAACTACCGGCAGTAGATATAGTTTTTAAGGCGTTATCCAATCTTTCGTTATTGATTTTTAAGCTAATAATCCGTTCGAGTGGGGGGATACTTTGAGCAAATGATTGGGAAAGATGTAATAAGAAAATAAATGTTAATAGCTTTTTCATGCAATGAGTTTTTTTGTAGCTATGACACCTCATCAATCTTTTTCCCCTAAATGAAATGAAATTTTTTATTGAAGTTTTAAAAACAGCTTAAATTATTCGGCACATCCCTCGCCGTCTAATACATATTTCTTCCCTTTTGAACTTACGGTCAGATTCAATGTTTCAGCAATGATATTCAAGGCGTTTGGGAGCGTTTCATTATCAAATTTGGTAGTCAGGCGGCAAGATTTAATGCGGTTATTTCTTAAGGATATATTCACCTGATAGCCCTCAGCTAATACTTTGGCGATGTGTTCAAGGCTTGAATTTTCAAATATAAACACCTTGGTCTTATAGGCAAAGGCATTTTTGTCTAATACTGATTGCTTTCTGATTGTATCCCTTTCTGCTTCAAAGGTTGCCTTTTCACCGGCTATCAGTAGGATTGCTTTCTTCTTATTGTTAAACTGTACTTTACCGGTCTCTACACTTACTTCTACATTTTTGTTATATGCCCTTACATTAAAAGATGTTCCCAAAACCTTTACATCAGAGCCATTGGCATGAATGATAAAAGGTTTTGTTTCGTCACGTTTGATATTAAAAAATGCTTCACCAGATAAATTGACTTCACGCTTATCTCCTTTAAAATATTCCGGATAAGTAAAGGTAGTATTGGCATTCAGAAATACGATTGAGCCATCAGGCAAAGTTTGCTGTAAAGTATTCTTTATAGTTTTTAAGGAAATGATTTCTGGCGATGAATTTTTGAACAGATAGGCTAATACTCCAACAGTCAAAAGAATAGTGATGCTGGCAGCAATGCCAATGGTCAAAAATCTATTTTGCTTAGGGGCAGGTTTTAATGTTATGACTTTAGCTTCTTTAGGCGCATCTATCTTTGACTTGACCTTTAACCAGGCAGCATCAACATCTACTGTTGGTGTTTTCTCTTCCTTAAATCCACCAGTTTTATCCCATATAAAAGCATAATCGTTTAGTTCTTTCTGATTATCTTCGTTCTCCTGAAGCCACTTTTCAATCAAAGCATTCTCATGTGCATCAGTTTCCTGTGCTAGATATTTGCCTAGAAGATCTTCGCTGCTATCAGAATGATTCGTATTCAAGTTTAGTCTGTGTATCTATTTCATTATTCAAATATACCAGTAATCAATTTTGAGTTGTACCAGGCCATCAACCAATAAAATAATCAGTGGCAGATACTCTGCTAATTCAACTCGTAAAATCTTTAATGCCTTCCCTATCTGATTTTCAACAGTTTTTGGGGAAATGCCCAATTGTTCAGCAATCTCATGGTATTTTAACTCTTCAAAACGGCTCAACCTAAAAATTAAACGGCATTGTTCAGGTAATTTATCAATCGCTTCTTCAATCTTCCGCTCCAGTTCATTCTTCATTACTGATTGACTAACCGACTCGTAAGAACTTTCATAATAGCTATTGCCATATTGCTGATATTCCTCTCTGATTTTCAGGTGCTTTATTCGGTTCAGACAATGGTTATGCACTGCCCTGTACAAATAAGATTTCAACGATATGCTTATTTCTAGTTCTGTCCTCTTCTCCCAGATTCCTGAAAACAGGTTCTGTACGACTTCTTCGGCTTCGTCTATCTCCCTAAGCATTGAGTTGGCATAATTGCATAAACTCTGATAGTATTTTCGAAAAATCACTTCGAAAACACGCTCATTCCCTTGCCTGATTGCACCAACTATTTCTTGCTCCGATAACTGCACCGAATAAAATTTGAAAGTTTATGCAAACATAGCTTTTTCCAGGCAAAGTTTTATGGGTGTATTTGATAAACGGTTCTTTTTATCTGACAACTCAATTACCTCATACCCCCATTTACTTTCAGTAAAATTTTTCTGGCAAAAGGTACCCACCGTATTGGCTACCTTTTTGGTTCCATTTTAGAGGCTAATACCTGAAAACTATCACTCTCTTCATCCAAAAAGGTGCCCACCATATTGGTCACCTTTTCCGGTTCCTTTTTAATGGTTGAAATCTGAAAACTATCTCTGCTGTCGGTTATAAAGGTACCCACCATATTGACTACCTTTTCTAATGCTGCTTGAGTGAGTGGTTTTAAAAACCATCGTTTCTTTTTCTCATAATCCATGGCAACAATTGTTTTGCGAACGGCTAGTTGTGTTATTCAAGACTGGGCGTCCCCCTAAATTTCCAACTTAGGCTTGTGTTTTCAAAATGTTTAAGGTGTTTTTTGGTAAAATCAAACTGTTGTGTTATTATCCATACGGCGTCCTTTAAAAAAAAATGCTTTTCAATAGGGGTATCCTTTTTTTCGTTTGTCATAGATACAAATACGAAAAAATACTATTATGAAAAAACCAAGATTAAGCAGTATGCTTGCCACTACATTGATAGCTTTCAGCATCAGTTCCTGTGAATTGGTACAACAAGGCGTAGAACCTCGCAATCCGGAAGACAAAACTTATGATTTAAAGAATTTCGATAAGTTGGAAATGGGTAATGCGTTTCATGTTAACGTAAAACAAGGCACTGATTTTAAAATAAAGGCCAACGGGGACAGCAGAGACATTAACGACCTGATTGTGAAAGTAACAAGTGGAGAATTAAAAATCTATTATTCAAAATGGCGCGTAAGGCGTTATCGTATGGAGATTGAGATTGAAATGCCAACGGTAAAAGAGATCGATTTTTCTGGTGCTTCCACTTCTTATATTCAGGGTTTTAGTAATCTTGACGAGCTAGAGATTGATTTATCCGGTTCTTCTAAGGCTACTTTATCAGCAGATGCG
>CBIHRH010000041.1:0-14733 GCA_966212365.1 uncultured Emticicia sp.
TATCTGAGATTGATTCAGATGTGGGTTTCTGTTCGGGTTCAATAAGCATGATTTACTGGTCATAATAGTGCCTTTGCCATTAAATTCTACCGAGCCCCCCTCCATAATAATACCCGGCACTACATAAGGTAAGCCTAAATAATTGGCTATTTTTACGGGTATCTGATCATCATCACCATACGGTGGATACTTCCCTCCCCAGGCATTATATCCCCACTCTACAATCATTCGTTGCTTAGTTTCAGGATTTATCAAAAAAGCCGGGCCATGATCTCTACACCAGGAATCATTGGTAGCATGAACAGGTATTTCTATCTGGCTCTGGTCTATATTATATTGTTCAAGAAGCCCGATTATCAGTGCTTTTTGTTGTTCATCAGTTGCATTAATACAAACTTTTTCACTTTCGGCAATAGCTTTAATAAAAGCCATGTAAGACGGATAGATACGTTCCAGACGATCGCCATAATCCCACGAATCAGAACTCTGCGGAAAACTTAACCATGTTGCACGATGTGGATGCCATTCAGCAGGGAAGAAAAAGCCTTGTTGTTTGGGTGTTGTAGCCACTACTTAAAATTGTTTTTGGTTTTTAATCGGTTAATTTTTCTAAAGAATGGCAAAGGTAAAGCTATTATTTTATAAAGTAAATCCAAAGATTGGGATATTCCGTAAATACAATCAGAAGTGCAAAAGATAAAAAGTTTGGGTTTAATAGCATGCCAGAAAATCTGATTAAAATGCATTGTTTTTTTAAAGTTTTCTTTGGAAAGATGTAAGATAAATAACATCTTTGGATAATCTTACTAATTTAGCCCCGAAAACCTAGATCGTTTGGCACGTCGCATCAGCATATCAGAAGAAGAGTTAGTGGCTTTGTTGAGAGACAAAGATGAGCGAGGCTTTACCATTCTGTACAATAACTATTCTAGCGCACTCTATGGCGTATTGAATAAAATTGTACAGTCGAACAACGATGCTAGTGATTTACTTCAGGATACATTTTTGAAAATCTGGAAGAACATTGGTAATTACGATTCCTCTAAAGGAAGCATCTTTACCTGGATGATGAATATTGCCCGAAATCTGGCAATAGACAAAGTTCGGTCGGTTGATTTCAGGGATACTTCACAGAATGTTTCAATGGAAGATAAGGTACTGTATCAGATTGATAACGAATATCAAACTGAACAGGATGTGGATGGGATAGGGCTAAAGAAAGTAGTAGATAAACTAAAACCTGAATATAAACAATTAATAGATTTAGTTTATTATCAAGGCTATACCCAAGCAGAGGTGGCAGAAGAATACGGCATACCTCTCGGTACAGTCAAAACAAGAATTAAAGCGGCAGTTAGTACCTTGCGCAATTTACTTCAGACATCAGTACTTTTATTGATAACATTTTTTAGATAACACCAAAAAACTGAATATATGCTTGATAGTTTAACCCGAACATTATCAATTTAATCAAGCTGTAAACAAAATGGATATTAATTCATACATAGCGTCCGGTATTTTAGAAAGCTACGTGCTTGGTTCAGCTAGTCCTGAAGAGACAGTTGAAGTAGAGCAAATGGCTATAAAATATCCTGAAGTGAAGGAAGAACTCCGAGCAATCGAAGATGCCTTTGAAAGCTATGCGTTTAATCATGCCGAAGAACCTCCTGCTCATTTAAAAAATCAAATCTGGAATACACTTGCTGCCGACACTAATACTATAGAAACTGCTGTAAAAGAGACAAAAGTCATAGATTTCAATAGCGGAGAAGAAATAGAGACCACATTAGAAAAATCAAATGGATTTTTCAGTAGTTATATTCGGATTGCTGCTTCAATAACTCTATTGGGTAGTGTTTTAGCCAATATTTATGTATTAACGCGCTGGAATGCAAGCAAGGAGAATTTAACTGCGGCAATTCAGGAGAATATACAATTGCAAAAGGAGGTAAAGAATAATGAGGGTATGATGAAGCCGAGCGAAGTTAACCTCCTGATGAGCCCGGCAGTGAAAACATTTAAGCTAATGGGGCAGAAAGTATCGCCTAACTCAACTGTTATGCTTGCTTTAGATACGAAAACCAACAAAGTTTATTTAATTCGTGGGAATTTACCAGCCCCTCCTGCCGGAATGCAATATCAGTTATGGGCTATAGTAGACGATAAGCCTCTCGATGCAGGTGTATTTGATATTATGAATAATACACAGGAATTGAAAAAAATACCTATGCCAAAAGCCTTTGCCGTAACTCTTGAAAAGAAAGGTGGAAGTGCAGTTCCGACCTCAGATATCTTTGTAATGGGTATATAAGGTCTTAACCTTTTAAAACCCGCATATCCTAAAAAAGCCAGATTTTCAGTCTGGCTTTTTTTAATAGGCAATTTCACTATTAGTTAGGACAATTAATATTTGTTTTTACAAAATTGCCGTTATCATCAATAGTAATTCTCCAGCAAAGACTACTTGGAGATTTCAGTATAATGCCTCTGTTAAAATCTCTTACAAAAATATCACCACTGTCCAGCTGCACATTTCCGTTGCTTAACTGTAACTTTGCTACTGGGTTTTTCGTTCCTATACCCACATTCCCATCCCCGGTAATTCTCATTCTTTCAGGAGTAATCACATCGGCACCAGCCTGAAAAGTAATACCATCATATGATCCTGCTCCTGGAGTAGAACGAAGAATCAACCCTGAAGTATTTCTCGAAATAATTGTTCCTCTATTGGCATATATTTCATTTAAATCTCCCGTACCATAATCAGAGCTTGCAAAACCAATTTCTAATTTTCCACCACTCGTACCGGAAATATACTCTTGTGTAACGTATCCTTGCGGGTTTATATTCTGAAAAGTTGAGAAAACATTTCCGTTACCTGCCTCATCAATAATTCGAGTATCATCTAAAACGTAGATTTTCTTTGAAACAGAGGAAGTTCCCAGACTTAATTTACCCCCTACAAAATGCGGTTTCCCTGAACTTAATGGTAAGATAGTGTAAGCACTTTCAGAAATATCGAAAGCTACATTTTTTAGTCCCAATGAATCTTTCAAAGCAGGAGAAAATTCATCTTTTTTAGTCTGTGCAATTGCATTTTGTGTAAATAGCCCTGCAGCAACAAGAATTAATGCATAAAGGTTGGTTTTCATATAGTCACTTTGTTTAAAATGTTACCCTTCTATATCTTTGCATCAAGAAAATACCCGTTCATAGTTGCAAAGCTTGCCAAAGTATATTTCTGAGTGGTCAGATATTGATAGATTTCATTTTTCTCAATATTCGACAAATCAAATCCGTGAATCTCAACCACTATTAACTTTGGGCGATACTTAGTTAAATCAATAGATTTAATTACATTGAAATCGTTCCCCTCTACATCTACAGTTAGTAAATCTATTGATTGATTTTTTGGTAAATACTTATCTAGAATTGATGTTAAGGTTTGTGTTGTCAGCTTTCTTTCACTCTTATAGTTAAACTTTTGCTTCCATTCCTGCACCATGCCTTCATCCATTGTGTTCACTTCGCTCTCTTTGAATTCATAAAAAGTAACTTCTTTTTCTTCATCAGAAATAGCTGCCACAAGCGGAATATCATTCTTTCTTTTTCTACTCCATTTATCAATTAAGACAGGGTTTGCATCAATAGCGATTCCATGCCAACCGTTCAGATATAGTTGGAAAGTATTTGATATTTTATAAGGATGATGACAGCCAACATCTAAATAAAAACCTTTCTTAATATCTTTTAATATCCAATGAATTATTATCTCTTCACCTGTCTGCGAAAAATTTATTTTACCAAACTTAAAAACGTATCTTCTTACTAACAATAAAATATTGAGCCGGACAGCATCAAGAAGCGGTAATAATTTAAATACTGTGCTATACATAAATAATGTTAATTGTTTGGCACAAAGCCAAAATCTACGAAACCAGAAATAGACTTAGTATTGTTTGTCTCATTCGGAAGCCTGGGTGTTGCAGTTGCTGACGGTTGGCTGGCGTACCCAAACCCTAGAACTTTCACACTTCCTTTGATAATCGGATAGAGAATATTTCCGCCTGCTTTAGGAAGGGCATCATTCCAGTTATTGGCTATAACAGAAATAAAATATTCTTTTTCGGGTTTTATTGCCAAACCTGAAATATTTGCCCACGCTTGTGTATTAGCCTGACTCTGAGTAACATTTTGACTAAGTAAAACCGTTTTTCCCGTGTAATCCCAGATACTCACTCTATAAGTGCCTGCATTGGGTAATCTGGTGCCGACTTTTACAACTTCCCCTTCTTTCAGAATCTGGAATCTTAATCCAAATTCATAATAAACAGGATTATTAGTTGCTGTTACTTTTATCTTCATAGTGCTATCAGCCAGGAAACTGGTAAAACCTTCTTCTACAGGTAGGGCCTTTTCTCTACAACTAATGATAGAAAACAAAAAGAGTACTGACAGTAAAGTAATAATAGGATGTTTTTTCATTTCAATTTCGAAATTGTTAATTTGATTTTAAGAAATACTGCACTATCAAAAAAGCATTCCGTAGATTCATTTCAGCAAACCTACATTTAAAATATAATCTTAAAGCCTTTATGCCTAATGCCCTATTGCTTGTACATACTTTTATCCATCGATGGGCCAGGATGTGGTGCAAGGCTTTAGGATCAAATCTTTTACTAATCTTATTCTGATTGTCAATGTGTTGTAGCCAATCAGCCGTTAGTTGCAGAGACGCTAAATTTTCTGCTTTTTTGAAGGCAATATTGTAGTGTAAATTTACTTCTTCGTCACTTGGCAATATTCCTAAATTTTCTAATTGTATTTTATGATTCAGCTTGACTGCCTTTTCTGACTTCTGCTGTTGAACTGAACTGATATTTGTTGTATGGATACGATAGTCGACCAATGTCTTTGGTAAAATAGCTACCGGATGATTAGCCGCAATCCTCACCCAAAGTTCGTAATCTTCTGTCGGAGGGAACTCCGGCCGATAATGCACATCAGGGAGTTGACTCTTTCTCAACATCACGCTCGACTGAACAAAGTAATTCACAAATAATAATAAAGCCGACAAGTATTCATCCGGGATATAAGATTTTATATAATTACCTGTTGGCTTTCCTTCCGAATCTACCAGTCTTGCCCAACTCGCTACCAGTGCATAACCTCTATGCTCTTCCAAGAATTTATATTCTTCTTCAAGCCTTGTCAGATAGGCAATATCATCAGCATCAAGCCAGGCGATATATTCACCTCTAACCTCACTTAACAAACGGTTTCTTGAAAAAGAAAGTCCTCTATTCTGTTCATTTTCTATATATCGAATCCGAGCATCCTGGAACGAAAGAATAATCTCTTTACTCGCATCGATTGAGGCATCGTTCAGAACAACTAGCTCAAAATCTTTAAACGTCTGATTTAAAATGCTGTTAATCGCTTCTTTCACATACCTTTCTGCATTATAGACAGGCATTAACACTGAAACAACTGGCATATCTTATTAATTAAATCAAACAATTCTTTATCTTCTTCCTCAACTTAGTTAGACTAAGCCTTTGGTTTTTCATCTTCTTTTTTGCTTCTGAACTCCATTACGAGGCCACCTATAATCAATAATACAAATGCAATTGACGAGAATAAGTCAATCTTGGTTCCGACTGTAACTGATTTTGGTTCAAATTTGAATTCAATCTTATGTTTTCCTGCCGGAACTACCATTGCGCGCAATACATAATCTGCTCTGAAATGCGGTGTTTCCTGACCATCTACATACGACTTCCAATCTTCATTTCCTCTATAATATACCTCAGAGAAAACTGCCACCTGATTTGATGCTGAGTTTGACTCGTAGGTCAAAGCATTAGGCTTGTACTCAGTCAATTTAATAGTGCCAGTTGTATCCTGCTTCAAAGACTTTCCATTCAGATAGCTGTTATATCTCTGGTCAACGAAAGCCACGGTATGAGGATTAAAATTATTGACCGATTTAAGCTCTTCGTCGGCATTTTTTACCACTTTTATTTCATTTACAAACCAGGCATTGCCTAAAGCCTCCGGGTTTCGTTGAGCTATAGGCTCACCATTCTGACCAAGTGTAATAAAATACTTGGTATTAAGCATGTTCAGAATCGGCATGTTTAATTTACCATCTTTTATCATGGCGTTTTCGTACAATTCCTGCATACGCTTCAGTTTTGCACCATGATACCCTCCTACAGATTTATGGAAGTAAGAGATTTTAGCATCCGACCAAAAACTCTGGTCTGTTGCCAAATCAATTACTCTGAAATCTGGGTCTTTATCTTGTAAAATCTGCTCATCAGCTGGTGATGGCGTATATGATTGGCTGACAATTGCCGATTTTGGTTGGAAATCAGAATTGTTTACATAGCGCTTATCCACTAGAATTAAATCTAAAATGGTTAATGCACCTAATACAATGATAAATACATTGGTTTTAATCTTTTGCGTGGTAAACGCCCATATTAAACCTACGGCCGCAGCCAATAAGAACAATGAACGCAGAATATCACTCATCACTGCTGATTGCCGGTCGGCAATTATCGAAGCTAATAATGAGTTGGCAAAATCCTGGCCGTTAGCCTGTGCTATATTTTTAACAAAACCCTCATCGTTTGGCGAGCGGAAATCAATAAGAAAATAACCTATGATTATTACTCCTACTAAACCTCCCAAAGAGTAAATCAAAGGTTTTTTCAAATCTTTGAAACTCAGATTGTTGTCCACTATTTGTTTAATGCCTAACATAGCTCCTAGTACCAGACATAAGTGCAACAATGTCAGAATCATCTTGCTATCTCTGAACTTATTGAAGTATGGGAAGTAATCGAACATAAAATAGTTGAATCCACTGAAATAACTACCCCAGGCTATAAACAAGTAAATAACTGAAGTAGCTAGTAACACATATTTCAGTCCATCTTTTACAATAAATAATGATAGTAGGAAGAAAAACAAAACCAAGATTCCGGAATAAAAGGCTCCGGATGTATAGCCTTGAGGGCCAAAATACAAAGGTAAATTAGAACTAAAATTAAGCGCAGTACCCGGATCAATACCTTTGCCAATCATCATTTTATAGGTCTCAGAACTAGTCCCTGCATTACCACTGGAAGACCCGCCTACAAAATTTGGTGCTAAAAAGGTAAGTGTTTCCAGCTTGCTAAAAGCATAATTCTGTCCAAATGCATAGTCTCTGTCTAAACCATCAGATGAACGATTGATATTTCCCAAGGTTAATTCAGATTTGCCGCGGGTAGTTTCTTTGGTATACACTAAGGTATTCCATAAATACATACCACGGGTACCAACACCGATAGTGATACAAACAAGAATAATGGCATAGGCCTTTAACAGACCTGAGAAATTACCTTTTTTGACATGCAGGTAGCTTTCAAAAATGGTATAAAACCCTAAAAGGAAAAATAAATAGTAAGTTATTTGTGGGTGATTGGCATAAATTTCCAAACCCATAAACAGTGTTGTAATGGCAATGCCCAGCCAATATCTCCCTCTGAAAACAGCTATAAAACCTGCTAAAACTCCTGGAGCAAAAGCAAGAGCGATGATTTTTGAGATATGTCCTGCTTCCAGAAATAGAAAGGCACTCGTACCAAAGGCATACGCAACCGAGCCAAAGAAACTAAGCCATCTGTTTACGTTTAGTACACGTAATAATACATAAAAGCCTATCATCAAAGCTATCAGCACATTGGCTGGAACAGGGAAAATATCTAATAAAGTAGCTCCTAACCAACTTGACCAGCTATTCGGGTAGCCTCCCACAATCATATAGCTGGGCATTCCACCAAACATTGAGTTTGTCCACCAGCCCCAATCACCTGTTTGTTTATGAAAATCGTTGAGTTCTTTTGCCGCAGCAGAAGCCATCTGAATATCATGTAGACCGAGGCGTTTCCCTTGCAAAAGCGGAGAGGCATACAAAAAACTAATCACAACAAAGCCGACGATCGCAAGAATGGTAGGGATAAACTTTTTAAACATTTTTTAAAAGAGTATGATGGAAATAAAGTCAATCAATAGGAGTTCTCACTACAAAGAACGCAAAGAAAAATTAAACTCGGTAAGAATAAGACCAAATTTCTTTCCGAAATTTGTAAATCTTTTATTTAAAAATCAGGCTCCATGTTCCTTTTTAATATCACTTTCAATATTGAAACCCATATGCATCAACAATGGCTTAAGTGGATGAAAGCTAATTTTGTGCCAGCTGTAATGCAAACTAAATTACCCTATAAATCATCGATTCTAAAATTATTAACCGAAGTTGAAAATGCCGGGAACACTTATTCTATTCAGTTTCTGTTCAAAAGCATGGAAGATTTCTTAAAATTCGAACTTAACCATAAGGAACAGATTTTAGACAGGCATAATATGCTTTTCAGAGGTAAAGTTGTTCACTTTAGTAGCCTTTTAGAGGAAATTGAGTAGTTTACACTCAAAGTAATCAATCAAACAATTTCATAAACTTTGCAGGCACTTCCGTCTCGAAACGTAAATCCTCTTTAGTAACAGGGTGTTTAAAAGAAAGTACCCAGGCATGTAGACCCAACCGATTCATCGGATTGCTTATAGCACCGTATTTGGCATCTCCTACAATCGGGTATTTCATATCTTTGGCATGCACCCTTATCTGATTTTTACGTCCTGTTTCTAAATTGAATTTCACTAAAGAATATTTATGACTTCGCCTTAAAACTTCATAATGGGTAATGGCTTTTTGCCCAAGAGCAGGATTCTGAGTGGAATAAACAACCAAAGCCTTGCTTTCAACAAGATAAGAAACTACAGTTCCTTCATCATTCTCCACAGAGCCTTCGGTTACGGCCAGATAGGTACGCTCTTCAATCGTTTCATTCCATGATTCCTGTAAGAGTTTCTGTACTTTTTCACTTTTGGCAAATATCATTAAGCCCGAAGTTTCACGGTCTAGTCGATGGACGATGAATATACGATTAGCCGGATTCTGTCTTTTTACATAAGCACTCAGGATACTGTAGGCATTGTTGTCTTTTTGTTTTTCTGTAGCAATCGATAGTACTCCTTCCTGTTTCTCAATAACAATCAGATATTGGTCCTCAAACACAATTGATAATCCTTTTTGCTTTTGCTCTTCCGACGCTTTCTTCCATCTCACCTCTACAGACTGCCCGATTTTGAGGATGTGGTTAAACTGTGTAACCGGACGACCCTCAACAAAAATGTGTTTATCCCGAAGTAATACCTTTATATCATTCCTACTTTTATTGATGCTTTTAAGCAGAAACACTAGCAACTCCGTTTCTTCTTTAACCGTAAACTTTGTTTCTACTGGCTTATTAGTGTTCTTCTGTATATGATTATCTTTCTTAAAATTCCTCATCGTAATTCATTCTCAAAGTACATCTTGTGCCCTTTTATAGAGCAAAGGTAGGAATTACCAATGTGTTATAGGAGATATAGATACATATTTTAATACCCGGGCAGATACTTGACGATTTCAGAAGTATTATTTTCGTTCAATAGAAAGGATTTTAAATTCAGTGCGGCGGTTTCTCTGGTGTTCTGCTTCGGTACATTGAACTCCATCGCCGCAGCCATTCACGGGTTCTTTTTCGCCCATTCCGACCCCGCGCATTCTGGCTTTGGCTATACCTTTTTTAGCTAAGAAATTTACGACCTCATTTGCTCTAAGTTGTGAGAGCGCCAGATTATCCTGCGCATTCCCTCTGGTATCGGTATGTGAACGTATTTCAATAATCATATTAGGGTTTTTCTGCATAGTTTGCACTAATTTCTCTAGTTCCCTTACCGATTCTCCCCTTATTTTATAACTTTCCGAATCGTAATATATATTATCTAATTGTACTATATCTCCTACCTTATAGAGTTTGGTATCAAATAAAGAACCTACATTGGCTTTCACAGTTTTCTTCTTAAAGATATTGGCAATGCTTCGTTTCTCGGCTATTTTCTCAACTAACTCAAAGCTTCTTCCGAAATTTTCTTTGATGGCTTCTAACAGATAGTCACAATTCAAATCTCTTTTAAATTCATAAGAACCATCGGCCCCTGTTATCATTTCCTGTACCTGATTGGTACATTGATTAATAAAACGAATCAATGCCCCGGCAATAGGTGTACTATCCCGTCCAGCAGTTACTACTCCTCTGAAAATAGTTGAGGCATTATTTTTATTTCCTTTTGAAAGCAAAATCTCGTTAGGAGCAGTTTTTGTTTCATTCGGCTTTTTCTTTGTATTGTCAACCAGTACCACTTCACGTTTTAGGTAAATATCTAGTTTTGATGACTCATAATCGGAAGCATCTTTATTCGAAAAATTCACTACTGTTTGCTGATAACCATTTTGCTTGACAATGAAGTTAAAGTCGTTGTCTGCTTCCAGGCATAGTTTGATAGTCCCCAGGTTATTAGTGATGGCACTTTCTTTAGTATCTGATTTTCCCTTGGTTTCATATTCAAACCTGATGCGGTCGAATGGCTTTTTGCTCTCTGAATCAAAGATATTAATCACCACTTCTCTACAACCATAAACCGATCCTAAGCGAGTAAATTTATAAATATCGTCATCATTACCACCTCTCTTCCGGTTGCTACTCATAAATCCAAACTGACGCTCACTATCAGTAATAATACCAAAATCATCTTTATTTGAATTCAATGGAGCACCCAGATTCCGTGGCTTGCCTGAAGGCATACCTGTTGCCGTGTTCATAGACATGAAAAAAATATCCAAATCTCCCAAACCCGGATGCCCGTCAGACGAGAAATACAAATTACCTCTCTCATCAACAAAAGGGAACATTTCATTGCCTCTGGTATTCACACTTGCACCTAAGTTTTCAGGTTTTGTCCAATCGCCATTATTATATCTGGTCATCCAGATGTCTGTACCACCATAGCCACCGGGCATATCAGAAACAAAATACAGGATTTTATCATCGATGGTAATAGTGGGGTGGCCGCAAGAAAAATCGTTGCTGTTGAAAGGCAACTCTCTTATTTTTTTCCACTCATTATCTTCATAGAAGGCCATGTAGAGCTTTAAGCGCGTGATACCTGTGTTTTTCTTCTGTCCAAAAATTCCTCCGTTTACATTTTGCGCGTTACGGGTAAAGATAATTTTTGAACCATCGTGGAAAAACGTACATGGCCCCTCATGATACTTTGAATTAAGTGTTTTGCTGAATTTCTGTGTAGGAATACTAGGCTCTTCTTCGTAATCCAGGTCTTTACTACCTGTCACATAATCGCTGCCTTTGCGTCCTACGGTTTTGCTATCGTTTGAGGTAGGTTGTGTATAATAATCACTTCCTAATCTATTAGAAGGTGCTGGTGTTTTGATAGTAGATGATGAACTCGTCCCGATAGCTGATGCACCTGTTTCAGTATTAAGAACTTTCAGGTCTTCTAAATAAAATAAATCAAGGAAAGAAGAGGCATCCCAATTGAAGACTCTTTTGATGGTAGCATTGCCCGTACGGCCTGAGACGAATACCAGACCTTTTTTATAATAAATCGGACTAAAATCGGCACTACTAGAGTTGATGCCTATGTATTCTACACGATAGCTACCAGCGTTACGCTCTAGTGCTCCACGGTTGCTATTGAGTTTAATAAACTCTTCACCTCGTTTATCTTGCTCCTGTAGTTCGTTGAATTTCTGCCAGTATTGATTGGCTTCGTCATATTTGCCATTACTGGTTAGGACCTGAGCGAAATGGCGATAGGCTTTTACATCTTCACCTTTTAAAACCGGATTAGCACCTAGCACATCTCTGAAAACTCTTTCGGCATTGGCAAAGTCTTTTACCTGGCGGTAAGCTAAGGCTAGTTGGATTTTTGCTTTCTGGGTTTCTTCATCGGTCAAACCCTTCGGTTTTTTCAAAACAGTTTCATACAACTCTATTGCTTTTGCGTAAGCTAAAGCATCATATTGCGCATCAGCTTTCTGGAGCGCTTTAGAGGTGCTTTGAGCATGAACGACAAAAGCAGAAGTAGCAAAAAAGATAAGAATTATCAATCTTCTCAATAGCATTGCCAGGTAGTACTGCTTTCTATTTAAACGTAATCAACTGCAAAAATCATGCCTTTAACAAAGGCATTTTATCCACATCGCATTCATTATGGTGCCTAAATTTAGAAACAATTTCATAATTCAGGCACAATTTTTCTATGTTAGTGAACTATTATCAGTTTTTTGACCGATTTACCTACTTCTTTGGTTTCATCCTCTAACACAATAATGTAAACACCACTGCTATACGTTTTGAGTGATAACTGGTGTTCGGCTTTATTGTTGAATGATTCCTGATGCACAATACTCCCTTTCTCATTGAACATCTGTAGCCTTACAGCGCTGCTAGCAAGTTTGTTTAGCTGGAGTGTGACAGTTTCATCGGCAGGATTTGGGAAAATTAAAACATCAGTACCTTCCGACTCTCCCACTATTAAATCACCCATCATTTCAGGCACTTGTGAATTGTTAATAATACCTGTGGTACTTGAGACAGGGAATAATTGACTTTGTGGAATTACTTCTCTTGTTTGGTTAGACCCAGACCACTCTAATTTGGCTTGAGCTCCGCCAGTATTCTCATAATACTCAATCTTAATAGGTACTTTTACCCCACCAGATAATAATATCGCATAAGAATAGGTAGTTGGCGATTGGTTAACCCATTTATTAATAATCAATCGGTTATCAACCCAGACTCTTACTCCATCATCTGCTGTCATAATAATGTTATACACTTGTGTCGTGCGAGGTAATAAGAACCCTTCCCAACGAACAGAATAAGTATCACTGGAAATATTTGAAGCAGGTGAGCCACTTCCCCAGTTAAAATTGATAGTCTTATCTATACGTGTAAGCACCATACTAGTGAGGTCCTTATTATTATAATAGCGAGCGGTTAGGCCTGTACCCGCAATAGGTTGCGGAACTACACCGAATAACTGGTTTTGCGGAACTACTTCTTTTGCCTGACTGGCACTTGCCCACTCCAGCTTTATCATAGCATTGCCCGTATTCTCATAATATTCAATTACAATAGATGCTTTTTGCCCTGCCACTAAATCCATCGTGAAAGTATTGGTTACAGATGATTGCGCAACCCATTTATCCACTTTCAGCTGATTATTAATCCAGACTTTTACTCCATCGTCTGATGTGATACTGAAGGTATATTTTTCTGAATATTTTGGTAAAATCTGCCCTTGCCAACGCACAGAATAAGTTTCGTTTCCTATCAGCGCATCTGGTGAGCCTGTGCCCCAGTTAAAGTCAATTTTACTATCTATTCTTGTCAGTTTAGGAGTAGTCAGGTTGGCATTATCATAGTAGGTAGCAGCCAGACCATTACCGTTGCCATCTGGTGGAGTTGTAGGTGTAGTTGGCGTAACAGGTACCAATACACCGAATAGTTGGCTTTGCGGAATTACTTCTTTTACCTGGCTTGGGCTTGCCCACTCCAGTTTCACGGCGGCATCTCCCCCATTTTCATAATACTCAATTTTGATTGGCACTTTTTGCCCTGCTACTAAATTTACATTGAAATTATAGGTAGTCAATGGCTGGTCAACCCATTTATCCAATACTAATTGGCTATTAATCCAGACTCTGATTCCATCGTCCGCCGAAGCAGTCAAAGTATATGTTTCAGTATATTTAGGTAATATCTCCCCTATCCACCTTGCCGAATAGGTATCAACGGCAATATCTGTAGCAGGTGAGCCTGTTGCCCAGTTAAAATCAATTTTATTATCTATTCGGGCAACTTTAGGATTCGTCAAATCCATATTATCAAAATAAGTAACTGCCAGGCCATTTCCGTCACCATTTTGCACTGGTGGATTAGTAGATGTATCTACTTTTTTACTTACTACAAAAGATTGAAATACAGGTCTTGCCGGAGCAAAGCTATTATTACCAGGTTGAGTAGCTGCTACAGTTACAATACCGGGAAGCCCACTTAAAGTAACAATATTTCCAACCAAAGTTGCAGGGCCACTCAATACGTAATAAGATATAGGTAAATTTGAAGTAGAAGTCGCACTGACACCAAATGGTGCATCAGTATTGAGTTTATTACTTAAGGCATTGAATGTGATTATTTGTTGTCCTCCTCCACAATTAGGATAAATATCTTTACTTATAACTGTGGCCAGACCCTGTGCATCTTGCACGGTTAATGTGATTCTATACCAATATGTAGCACCATCACAACCTACGGGCGAAATAACCGTTGAGGTTGTTTTCTGGTTAATCGGCGGTTCAGGATGGTTATGTTCATTATGAAATAAAGCTACCTGCCAACTATAACTTAATTGGGTTTCAGCAGACTCATTATCAGAAGCTGAACAATCGAGAGTCAGGTAAGTTTTGCCGCTTACCTGAAACGTGTTAATTTCACTTAAGGTGCTTGAATTAATGGTAGGCGGGGTATTGTTTGGAGAAATCAATACGTAGGCCGAACTCTTAGCTCCTCCATTGTCTGTTACTGTTAGTTTTACATTATATGCCGTATCACCAGTAATATTAAACGTTTTTTGAGGGTTCGCCAGAGTACTGGTGCTTCCATCGCCAAATTCCCATAGGTAATTCAAATTTCCATTTTCAGGGTCATACGATTGGTCTCCAGTAAATTGTATGGTTAAAGGTGATATTCCGAAAGTTTTATCTGAAGT
>CBIHRH010000042.1:0-14697 GCA_966212365.1 uncultured Emticicia sp.
AACCTCGGTCAGCAATTCAACTGATTGGTGATAAAGCTCAGGGTCGGCGGCTTTGGCATTATAGGCTTTAGCATCGCTTTTAGACTTACAGGCATTAAATACTAAGCCAATGATAGCGATACTCACTAAGAAAAAAGATTTTTTTAACATGGGTAGTGTCAATACAAACTAAAAAAAACACAATTATTAAATGCAAATTTACAAAATATCCTGAATTGAAACGATGATTTTCGTCATTTTAATATGTGATTAATTTGTTGACTGACTCTAAGATAAATTTATTATCACAAATTTCATAATTGATTAAATTAGTTTGGCTAAAGCCAAATAGGATTCTATCTTCTTTCTACCCCCATTTGAAAATGGGGGCTATTAAAAGCAGTTTCCGGGGATAGATGTTATTTCAATTGCCTCCTGCTTTAGCTGGAGGAACACATAATTGTGACCTAATTATTGGCTTTAGCCAAAATATTACTCCATCGTATAAAGATATCAAAATATATTACTATGATTTAAAAAATCAATATACACTATTCTATTTCCCTTTTTTTTCTTAAAATGCCATTCAATTTCCGATAAGCACAAAAAATGCCTATTCCAAAGCCCACATATCTTTTGTTTAAAAGCAGAGAATTTATAACTACTTTTTTTATTCTTGCTCTTTCTTTCAAAATATCTGCACAGAATCCAACTCCCCAACAGGTTTTCAGAGAATCAATTAATTTTCTGATTAAAACGCAATGTGATTCTACAATAATTGGCAAGCAATATGCGGGTGAGTGGCCAGTGCATATGAATCTGATAGAGACTTATATATTTATTGGAAAAAAACGAAAGGTAAGAGACTCCAATTGCTTTAATATTTCGGCTGTACATAACTTTCTATCAGAGATATATCTTCATGATACTACCCTGCGCGATTTAAAGCCCGTTTTAGCGAAGGCATACCGTGAGATCCAGACTTATGAAGTTGACAAACGCTATAATTTCTGGAAATTGCTCCCCCCACCCCGTAATCACCGGATGTTTGGCAAAGACCCTCATTTACTGGTCAGGCGTCCGACTAATTATCCGTTGAACTCAAGATTTATTAATAAAACTGCCAATGTACCCGAAGATGCTGACGATACAGCCTTAGGCAATACGGCTACCTATTACCATAACCGGATTTTTAATGACTCCTTAAAGGCACTTTCTTACTCAGGCTTTGATGAATATTTAGACAGAAAACGCAAAAACCGGAACTGGTATAATTTTATGCTACCTACACCCCGACGCTCGGGCGCCTATCTTACCTGGCATCATCAGGAGTATGAATACAACCACTGGAACCCTATTACCACTTATTTTTCATTATTATTTATCTTCTCTCCATTCAGTTCGGCTTTTCCTGTGGCTTATGAACCCTGGATTCCGTTTGGAGCGAATGACGTAGATGTGGTGGTAAACAGCAATGTCTTAAACTATTTATCTCTTACTCACCAGATAAATAAAAGTATAGGTAAAGCAGGTGCTATAAAAGTGATTGACTATAGTGTAAGAAAAAGCCTCTGGAGCACGGCTGCCGTCTATTATCCCAACAGTTATCATATCGATTATGCTGCCGCCAAAGCCTATCGTAATGGAGTTGAAGATTTGCATCAAACTGCGCAAAAAATAGCAGAGCATCTGATTGAAACACAGTTAGTAGATGGTAGTTTTGAAAGCAAGCCCTGGGTAAACAAAAAGGATATTGTTCAGTCAACGGCTTATGCGTTGCATGCTATGTTGGATTTAAGGGATAAAGGATTAGTCATTCCAGATGAAAATATCAGAAAGGCATTTGATTTTTTACTAACAAAAGCCCATAGAAAAGATGATATGTGCTACTGGGAAGGAGGAGTATATTTTTCAGGTGGTACACTTCTCCGCAATATTCTTATCTGGCAGTCTGATGCCTACACAACGGCGCTGATTGCGAAGTGTTTTCAGCGATATTATCTCTGAAACTTCTCTACACTTGGGTGTTTTACTCCTGTTAAACTGTCCTTTGCTCCACTATTTCCAAAATTTCATCCCTATTTTTAGCCTTTTCACAACCAATTATCTCTAGTTTACGTTGTTTGTGCAGAAGTGATTAATTTTTTATTAATAAATTTCACAAAATTCAAGTATGACGTTTGCCAGTAACGTTACAGGTGGCCCAACGATGACGACCAATAAACGCAAGATATTTAATGATCCGGTTTATGGATTCGTAACGATACATTCTGATTTAATTTATGATCTCATCGAGCATCCTTTTTTCCAGCGTTTACGTCGTATAAAGCAATTGGGTGTAGCCGAGTTGGTTTACCCCGGTGCCTTGCATACTCGTTTCCAGCACGCTATGGGTGCTATGCACCTGATGCAGGAGGCGATAACGGTTTTGCAATCGAAAGGGCAGTATATTTCTGAGAGCGAACTGGAGGCAGCGCAAATAGCTATTCTGCTACATGATATAGGCCACGGGCCGTTTTCTCATGTGCTGGAATACACCATTCTGGACGAAGTGCACCATGAGCATATTTCAGAATTATTGATGGAAAAGCTCAACCGGGATTTTGACGGAAAGCTATCTCTGGCTATTGAAATGTTCAATGGCACTTATGAACGGGATTTTTTCCATCAGCTGATTTCGAGCCAGTTGGATATGGACCGAATGGATTATCTGAACAGAGACCGTTTTTTTACGGGCGTGGCAGAAGGCACCATTGGTGTTGACCGAATCATCAAGATGTTGAATGTGGTAGGTAACCAGTTGGTGGTTGAAGAAAAAGGTGTATTAAGTGTTGAAAATTTTCTAAACGCCCGCCGCCTGATGTACTGGCAGGTGTATTTACATAAAACAGCTATCTGTGCCGAAACCATGCTGATGGCAATCATCAGACGCGCCAGAGAGCTGATAAATGAGGGAGAGGAATTATTTGCCAATCCGGCATTAATGGTCTTTTTAAAAGAAAACGTCAGTTTAGAAGCCTTTAAAAGCAATGATAAGTATCTGCAATCGTTTACACTATTAGACGATTATGATATCTGGGCTTGTGTAAAAAACTGGCAGTTTCATTCCGATAAGATTTTATCGACCATTTGCCGGGATTTACTGAACAGAAACCTGTTCAAAATCAAAATAACAAATACCCCTATAGAAAAAACACTCATTAGTTCATTAAAACAAGCACTCATTGACAAAGGCATCCCCGAAAATCAGTTAGACTATTTTATCACCGAAGACAGCGTAAGTAATAAAGGCTATGTGCGAGGTGATGAGACTATCTACATTTGTACCAAAAACAAAGATGTAGTAGACATTGCCGATGCCTCTGATTTGCCGACTATCAAGGCATTGAGCAACATCGTGAAAAAATACTATGTATGTTGGGGCAAAAATGTATATTTGCATTGATTTTGCTATGTTGTGAACTATTTTTGTACTATTTCAAGAATATTTTCGACAAAAAGTATTTTGTCGATACGAATATAAATAAAGCGTTATAGTATTTAAACAAGCAAAATTTAAACACGCTGAAGTATCTTATGCAATTTACGGTAAAGCAAATAGCTCACTTACTAAATGGCGAAGTTCGGGGAGATGATTCCTTGACAGTCAGTAAGTTAGCAAAGATTGAAGAAGGAAATACAGGCGATATTTCATTCCTCGCCAATCAGAAATACGAACAGTTCATCTACACTACTAAGGCTTCGGCTGTCATCGTTGGCAAAGATTTTGTTCCTAAGAAAGACATTTCTTCTACATTAATTGTAGTAGATAATGCGTATCTTTCGTTTACGCAACTGCTTGAAGAGTATCAGAAGATTTTGAATTTTTCTAAGAAAGGAGTCGAACAACCGGTATTTGTAGGGCAAGGTTCAACTGTTGGTGAAGGTGCCTATCAGGGCGCATTTTCTTATATAGGAAATAATACCAGAATAGGTAAAAACGTAAAGATTTACCCGCAGGCGTATATAGGCGATAATGTAACCATAGGTGATAATACGCTTATTTATGCCGGTGTAAAAATATATAATAATACAGTAATAGGCAATAACTGTGTATTTCATGCAGGAGCGGTAATTGGGAGTGATGGATTTGGGTTTGCTCCGCAGGAAGACGGCACTTATAAAACTATACCTCAATTGGGTAATGTTTTAATTGAGGATAATGTAAGCATAGGCGCCAATACCACTATCGATTGCGCTACCATGGGCTCTACTATTATCCGTCAGGGTGTTAAAATCGATAACCTGGTGCAGGTTGCCCATAATGTAGAAATCGGAAAAAATACCGTAATTGCTTCTCAAACCGGAATAGCTGGCTCAACTACCGTTGGTGAAAACTGTGTATTGGCCGGGCAAGTAGGTCTTGTAGGTCATATTTCAATTGCCAATGGCACAAAAATTGGCGCACAAGCGGGTGTTCTTAAAAGTGTAAAAAAAGAAAATACTTCTATAACAGGCACGTACGCCTTCGAGTTAAACGACTATCTGCGGGCATCCGCTGTTTTCAGAAGACTTCCACAACTAGACAAACAAGTGCGTGAATTAGAAAAACGCCTTGAAGAACTGGTTAATGAGGGGTTATTCTCTGAAGCATAGCACCGCAAAATATAAAATTTGCCAATGAACGTTAAACAACAAACCGTAAAAAAGAAAGTTTCAATTACAGGTGTAGGCTTGCATACTGGTGAAAACGTAACACTAACCATTCAACCTGCTCCCATCAACCATGGTTATAAATTTCAAAGAATCGACTTAGAAAACAAGCCTATTATTGATGCAGATGTAGATTACGTAGTAGATACCTCGAGAGGTACGGTTCTGGAAAAAGATGGGACAAGGGTACATACTACCGAGCATATTCTGGCAGCTTTGGTTGGTCTTCAGATTGATAACGTCTTGATACAGATTGATGGCCCTGAAATTCCGATTTTAGATGGAAGTGCTATCAAGTTTGTTGAATTACTGGAAGAAGCAGGTGTTGAAGAACAAGCATCTTTACGCAATTATTATGAGGTAACAGAAGCTATTCATTACCGCAACGATGAACGCAGCATTGAACTGGCAGCTTTACCGCTAAATGACTATCGCCTCACAGCGATGGTCGATTATAACTCGTCTATTCTGCATAGTCAACATGCGCAATTGCATGCTATTGAGTTATTTAAAGAAGAAATAGCACCTTGCCGCACTTTTGTGTTCTTACACGAGCTGGAAGCGCTTTTCAAAGCAGGATTGATTAAAGGCGGAGATATTGGCAACGCGGTTGTGATTGTAGATAAAGAAGTTTCGGATGAAGAGGTAGAAGATTTATCTAAATTACTGAATAAACCAAAAATAAAGGTTGGCAAAACAGGTATTCTGAATGATGCGCCATTGCGCTTCCCGAACGAACCTGCCCGTCATAAACTATTAGATGTAATGGGAGACCTTGCTTTGGTGGGTCGTCCATTGAAAGCACATATTCTGGCTGCTCGCCCGGGTCATACACCTAATATAGAATTAGCCAAAAAAATCAAGAAACAAATGCTTGATTCGGCGAAAGGTGCGCCACAATATGATCCTAACACGCCTCCGGTGCTTACGGTGAATGATATAGCTAAATTGCTACCTCATCGCTACCCGTTTGCGTTATTAGACAAAATTGTATACTTGGATGGGCAAACCGTGATTGGTATCAAAAATGTTACGATGAACGAACCACAATTTACAGGTCACTTCCCTGATAATCCTGTGATGCCTGGTGTGCTTCAGATTGAAGCCATCGCACAAAATGGTGGTGTGTTGGTTCTTACTTCTACCGGAAATCCGGAAGCTTACTGGCCATATCTGGTGAGTATAGACAACTGCCGGTTCTATAGAAATGTATTACCGGGGGATACGCTGATAATCAGATGCTCGCTGATTGCCCCGATGAAATTAGGTGTGGCTAAAATGCACGGCGATGCGTGGGTCGGTAAAAACCTTGTATGTGACGTAAACATGACCGCCCGATTAGTAAAAAAAGCTAAATAAAGCACAACCACCAGTTAAAACTACCAATCGCTTGGATGTAGTTTTAACTCCCACTAATAAGCAAAATCAAACAATTATGAATCAACCATTAGCATTCATACATCCAGACGCCAAAATTGCTCATAATGTAGTAGTTGAGCCCTTTGCTGTGATAAATAAGGATGTAGAAATTGGTGAAGGGACATGGATAGGCTCTCATGCGATTATCATGGAGGGTGCCCGAATCGGTAAAAACTGCCGTATTTTTCCCGGGGCAGTCATTTCTGCTGTTCCGCAAGACTTAAAGTTCAAAGGTGAAGATACAAAGACTATCATTGGTGATAATACAACTATCAGAGAATGTGTAACCGTAAATCGTGGAACGGTAGATAAATACCGAACTGAAATCGGCTCAAACTGTCTGATTATGGCGTATACACATATTGCCCACGATTGTATTGTCGGCGATAATGTAATCCTTGCCAACTGTGTACAATTAGCAGGTCATATTACCGTAGGCGACTATGCCAATATTGGTGGAATGTCGGCCGTGCAACAATTTGTGAAGATTGGCAAACACACCTATATCGGAGGCTGTTCTCAAATCCGTAAAGATGTTCCGCCTTATATCAAGGCTGCCCGTGAGCCTCTTTCTTATGCAGGTATCAATTCAGTAGGATTAAGGCGCAGAGGACACTCTGATGAGAAAATTGCCGAGATACAGGATATTTACCGCTATATCTATCTGAAAGGATTGAATAATAGTGATGCCATCACCCAGGTAGAGTTAGAGTTTCAGGCTTCGCCGGAACGTGATGAAATCCTGAATTTTATCTCTAACTCTGAAAGAGGAATCATTAAAAGTCCAGCAAAAAAAGGTTCAGAAAGTGACTATTGATCTGGATAATATCGGTAAGAAATACCGGAACGAATGGATTTTTCGCAACACCAATCTCTCTTTTTCTGCCAAAGAAAGTTATACTTTCGTCGGCCCGAATGGTAGCGGGAAATCCACTCTTTTACAAGTTATTTCGGGCATCTTACCCCAATCAGAAGGACAAATCACTTATACATCAGGGAATCAGGCCGTAAGCATTGATGATATCTACAAACAAATCGTCATTGCCGCCCCTTATCTTGAACTAATAGAAGAATTTACCTTACTCGAAATGGCGGAGTTTCATCAGAAATTCAAGCCTTTCAAAAATCAAATCTCCCCTACCCAACTGCTCGAACGCATTCAGTTGGCTCCGCATAAAAACAAGCCGGTGAAGAATTTTTCATCAGGTATGAAACAGCGTCTGAAACTAGGCTTAGCTTTTTATTCAGATTGTCCAATCATTATGCTCGACGAGCCTACTTCCAACCTTGATGCACAGGCTTCTCAGTGGTATCTCAATCAGGTAGAAGAACATACCCAAGACCGTTTGTTGATTATCTGCTCTAATCAGCCCAGTGAGTATGGTTTTTGTAAGAATATTGTTGATATAAGGGATTTTAAGAAATAAATATTTTTTATGTATCACGATTTTTCAAATCGTTGTTTTCAAAAACGATTTAAAAAATCGTGATACACCTATTCTCCCACAAACCCAATATTCCTCCGCAACCCCTCCAATTTAGTCCGCTTCACAGCCGACCGGCGGAAAATCTCCTGAAAGAGTTCCTCCGTAATTTCTTCCCAATCATTCCTGGTAAATTCTGCCAGTTGAGGATTCATATTAAATTCTGGTGTACTGTGCGGACGTGCAAAGGAATTCCAGGGACAAACATCCTGACAAATATCACAGCCAAAAATCCAGTTCTCCATTTTGCCTTTTACTTCTTCCGGTATTGCTTCTTTCAGCTCAATAGTATAATAGCTGATACATTTGCTGCCATCAACCACATAAGGCTCTACAATAGCATCAGTCGGACAGGCATCTATGCAACGGGTGCAGGTGCCGCAATAATCTTTTATCGCGCCGTCTGGTTGTAATTCCAGATCACAGATGATTTCGCCTATGAAGAAAAAACTGCCTATCTCGCGGTTAATCAGGTTGGTATGTTTGCCAACCCAGCCTACACCGCTTTTCTTCGCCCAGGCCTTATCCATTACCGGAGCCGAATCGACAAATACCCTGCCGTTTACCTCCCCTATTTCTTCCGAAATCATTTCCATCAAATCCTTTAGTTTATCTTTCATCACAAAATGATAATCTTTGCCATAGGCATATTTGGATAATTTGAGATCGTCAGATTCCTGTGGTAATGTTTTTTCAGGGTAATAATTAAGAATAAGGGTAATGACTGATTTTGCGCCGTCTACCAATTGCCTGGGATCCAGGCGTTTATCGAAGTAGTTGGCCATATAGGCCATTTTGCCATGATAATTCTTATTGAGCCAGGCTTCCAGGCGTGGGGCTTCTTCTTCCAGAAATTCAGCTTTAGATATACCACAAAAATCAAAGCCTAACTGCTGAGCTTTGGCTTTGATCAAACTGGCATATTTTACTGAATATAATTGAAGCATGATGCAAATATACGGTTAATCATCGGGATAGATTCAATTAAACGTCAGCCAACTGGTTTAACATATATTATTGTCAGAGAATAACCATTTCAGATTTTTTATTTTTATCCTATACAATCAATCTTTATCTTTATCGCAATTTCATTTTAACACAACAAAACAAATCTACTCATCATGAAAAAGAAGCTGTATGTCTCTCTCTTTCTATTTATTTCTATCACAACTTTCGGGCAGGTAATTCCTAAAGGTACGCGTTTTATAGGCGGCGATTTGAAATTTAATGTAACGGAATCAAAAGTAAAAAGTGTTGTCCAAAGTAATTCATTTGTAGCTGGAGTCTCTCCTTCGTTTACTAGTTTTACAAAAGATAATACTGCTTTTACCCTAATGGTAGGGTATACTATTAACACTACCGGGTCTAAAGCATCGTTTAGCTCAGAATTGCTGAAAGCCTCCGTACATACAATTTCAGCTGGTTTTTATTTAAGTAATTACAAGATGTTTAACGAAAAATTCGGAGTATCTATCCGATACGGTGGTGAAGTCGGGTATTTGTTTACTACTACTTCGCTCACTACTAATTCTGATGATCTCTTAAAGGGTGCAGTGCTTGACTTAAATGCTGGGCCAGGTGTTATCTATTTATTGAATGATAAATGGGCTATTGAAGGAGTAACTTCGTTGGTTAATATAACTTCCGTTTACACCACAGCTGGAGACCAAAGTAGCTATACAATGGGTACTAATATCAGCCTCAACCCATCAGTTGGCATTGGTTTCAGATACTTTTTGAAATAGCACTGGCTGCACTAGATAAGATAAAGTTATCGAAATCATCTTTTGGAGAGATAATAACCTCAATCGGAATATAGAAGAATTTTTCAAGCTCTTGCTCACTCAGCAAGGGCTTTATTTTTACCATATCTTTTTCAGTAGTGATAATTTGCTGTGTGGGCTTTTGCGAATCAAGCCATTGCTCAATTTCTTTTCTTGAAAACGCAAAATGGTCGGGGTAATCTATTGCCTTATCAATCACAAGTCCTTGTTTTTTCAGGTATTGCAGAAACACTTTCGGCTTGGCGATGGCGGTTACAATGGTGGCAGGATTTTCTGAGACAAAATCCTTATTAGCCGAATAAGAAGTAATAGGTTTATAGTGAATTTGCGAAAAGAAAACAGGCGTATTGGCTAACGTATATTGACTTATAGCTGCCTTCATTTCTTGTTTGGTCTGCACCGAAATATCTTCCGGACATTTGCTCACAATCACGGCATGGGCTCTATTCGCACTTCGGCGAATATCTCTTAGTTTACCTACTGGTACCAGATAATCTTTATAGAAAGGTCGGTTATAATCGCATAAAAGCAGATTCAGATGCGGTGCAATTTTGCGATGCTGAAAGGCATCATCCAGAATAACTAATTCATTATCAGGAAAAGCAGCCTGAATCTGGTTTACTCCTCCTACTCTGTCTTCGCAAACTACTACCTTTACTTTATTTTTAAATTTCAGGTAGTATTGCATAGGTTCGTCGCCAATGGTTTTAGCAGTGACAGTATCATCCGCCAATACAAAGCCTTTGGTCTGGCGCTTATAGCCCCGGCTCAGGATACTGGTTTTGTATTGATTCGTCAATAAATTAACCAAATATTCTACATGCGGTGTCTTGCCTGTTCCTCCCAGATTCAGGTTACCTACATTAATCGTAAAAACCTCGGGTTGGGTACTTTTGAATAGCCCTTTATCATACAACCAGTTCCTCACATAGACCACACAGGCCAATAGAAAGGAAAAAGGGAATAAGACTATTTGTAAAATAAAGGGCATAGGAAATTGTATGAGTGCATCCAGACGAGTATCAATAAATTAGATTTTTTACACTTTTTCACAGGAAAACCACACAAAACCTGCTTTTCTGTGAAATAAAAAATAAAACTTTCTGTACTTTTGCAAACTTACGCATTTTTTCGATGGGGCTGAAAGCTAAATGGTTTAAACACTTGTTGAAGTTCAAATTCGAGGCGGGGACTTCTCGTGGTGTTTATACCGAGAAAGAGACTTTTATTTTACACATATCTGATACCGATAATCAATCGGTTTTCGGATTAGGTGAAATAGCCCCCCTGGCTGGTTTGAGTATTGACTATATACCTGATTTTGAACAGGTACTGAATAACATTTGTGATACTTTTGACAGCCTTGACCTGGAGGTTTTTCCCTGGAATCTGAATATTATTCTCTCTCAATTAATAGATGATGCCTTTCCTTCGGTGAAATTTGGTTTTGAAACGGCTCTGCTCGATGTGATGAATGGTGGTAAAAGAATTATCTTCGATAATGATTTTGCAGATGGCCGAAAAGCTATTCCTATTAATGGCTTAGTGTGGATGGGGAGCAAGGAGTTTATGGTGAATCAGGTAGAAGAGAAACTGGAAGCAGGATTTAATACCCTGAAACTAAAAATCGGAGCTATCAATTTTCAGGATGAGTTGAGTATTCTGGCATCAATCAGAGAACGATTTACGCCTGAGCAAATCAGCTTGAGGGTAGATGCCAATGGTGCATTTGCCGTAGAAGAGGCCGGACAAAAACTAGCCCAGTTAAGCACCTATCAATTGCATAGTATTGAGCAGCCAATTAAGGCCTATCAAACAGAGGCCATGGCAAATCTGAGCGAAAAAAGCCCGGTACCGATTGCTCTTGACGAAGAACTGATTGGTGTGAGCGATTATGTGCAGAAAATGCAATTGCTTAAGAAGATAAAGCCTCAATACATTATTCTGAAACCTACCCTTCTTGGCGGCTTGCAACATTGTCGCGAATGGATTGAAATTGCTACCAGACTACAGATTGGTTGGTGGATTACATCTGCCCTTGAATCGAATATCGGACTAAATGCTATCGCGCAATTCACAGCAGAATACAAAAATCCTCTTCCACAAGGCCTAGGAACTGGTGGTTTGTATCATAATAATATAGATAGCCCGCTTACTGTGGATAATGGTAGTCTTAGATATGATACTAAGAAAGGCTGGGATTTGAGTATTTTGGGCTAGCTCAGTACACGTGCTAGTGTGGCACGTGTATAATCGGACTAGAAAGCGCGTGCCACGCATAAGCACTCCAACCAATTAAGCCATTTCTATATTAAAATTGATTATTCTCCCAAAATATGCGTGACACGGCCTTTCGCCGACGAGTATAGCCGTGCCACACGGACACTCTGCTAATAAATATTTTTTATTATATCCACATTCAACTCCTGATTCACAATATATCTATACGTCTCATCATCATAATTATCCAGATTTTTGCCGAATACCTCTCTGGTTCTGATAGTTTCTCTCAGAATAATATCATTTCCTAATATCAAACGTATCTTTTCCCAGTCATTATAAAAATATTCCTGCAGCAATGGAATGATTTTATTTAGAAATACCGGATACAACTCTTCTACCGATTCTATTTCAAGAAAATAAGCATGACCTATCGTATGATTGCGATCTAACAAAAATTCTATGCGCTGGTTGAGTCTGGTAAGGAGTTTCTCTAAATCAACGCCATCAATCTCTTTCAATAAATAAGGCTTAGGCATCAGCTCCTGAAATTCAAATCTCCGTCTTAATGCCAGATCTAATAAGGCAATCGAGCGGTCAGTAGTATTCATGGTTCCTACAATATGCAGATTGGCCGGAACACCAAAACGTTCTTTTGAGTATGGCAACATAAGTGATAGTTCATTAGAAGCTCCCAAACGCTTATCCTTTTCAATAAGGGTGATTAGTTCACCAAAAACTTTTGAGATATTAGCCCGGTTCAATTCATCTATAATCAATACGTGGCTTTCGGCATTTTTAAATTTCCTTTCCCGGTTTTCTTTCTTATCATCTAAACATGCTGTAAAGCTGTGATATCCGGCCTTTTTCAACGCCTCCAGACAAGCTTTATAGAAAATACCCTTTACTACTTCATAATGGACCTGCCCGCCTTTGGTAATGGGTCTTAGTCCTTCTATAAATTCTTCATAACTATACGATTGATGAAAGGTGATAAACTGGGCGTGAGTTTTTTGGGCAATATTCTGTGCTTCAAAAGTTTTTCCGGTACCCGGAGGGCCATAATATACCAGATTAAGCGGAATATCGAGTTTCACTACATAACCTGCACCATCTTCATTAACTTCAGCGGGTTCTTCAATATCAGGTAAATAAGGCGAGTCTGGATTATCCACTTCCCAGAAGAGTTCATTGCGCAGGTTTTCGTTTTCAGCAATCTCGTATATATAAGGATTATGCCGCTCTTTTCTGGCACTTGATACTGCCATTGCTTTCAGTTCATCCAGACACTCCTGCCAGGCACTTCTTATCTTGGTATCATCAATAATATGCTTTTGTTCAAAAGGAATATGTGCGTAAAAATAATCAGGATTACTCAACGGAGAGATTTCTATGGTTTCGTGTTTTGAGAATAACTGCTCATGTCGTTTACAGAATATCATATCAAACCACACACCCTTTTTGCGTCGGAAATCCAGGGCAATATAGTTATTTATATTAGCCGTGATTGCTTTGTCTTTTCGTATCGAAAAAGCTATCCTTGGGTCGTCGACACCCAGGTTAGTTACCTCAATCAGTTCTTGTAAAAGTACAAAAAATCGCAAAGAAGCCTCTTTATTGTCTATTTCTTGCAGTTTTCTTATAAGCAATTCCTTATTTTCAGTCGGTGTATTCATTTTTTGTCTATATATTATTTTCAATCATATCAACAATATTTTTTTTCGTCGCAACAAAATGGTTTTTTATTTTTTATGAGCAATACGCCATCATTTGTACTTAAAAAAGAATATTCATTTTTATTAAAATTAAGTAAAAACAACTAGGCGAAGCTCTCGAAAAAAGTAAAAAATTATATATATATCAACAATATCAGAATAATATTTGGAATTTTATCAAATCATTAAAATATAACTAAAGTTTGCACTCTATTTATAAAAAGAATGACTTAACAAAGTTTTTTATAATTTTTCTTGCATTTATTTTCTTTTAATCTAAAAAAAGTATAAGTTTATTCTATGATGTGAAAGAATAGTTATTTTATCCTTTTTTGTAAAAATAGTCATTTCTGTCGCATCATGCGTTAATAAACCTAAACTAAACTGTTCATGAAAAAAACTCTACTTCTCAGTTTACTGGGGGTCTGGCTTGCTATTGCCTCTAATGCGCAAACAAGGAAGATTACCGGTAAAGTGACCTCTTCGGACGATGGCTCTTCATTGCCTGGCGTTTCAGTTCAAGTAAAAGGTACCGCCAAAGGTACACAAACAGATGTAGATGGCAATTATTCTATTGAAGCCACTACAGGCGCTACCCTGGTTTTTAGTTTTGTTGGTATGAACACTCACGAAGAAAAAGTGGGTAACCAATCAGTTATTAATGTGTCGTTAGGTGGAGATACCAAACAACTATCGGAAGTTGTGGTAACAGCCATCGGTATTCAACGCGAGAAACGCGCTTTAGCGTATGCAGTATCAAATGTTAAAGCAGATGATTTACAACAACGCTCTGAGCCCGATGCCTTAAGAGCGCTGAATGGAAAAGTACCGGGTGTGAATATCATTGCCGGTGGTGGCGCTCCCGGACAAGCCACACGTATTACTATCCGCGGTAATAACTCATTTGCCGGAAATAACCAGCCACTATTCGTAGTAGATGGTATTCCGTTCGATAACTCGGTGAATGCTACTGATGGTTTCAATATGAACACAGTAACTTCTAACCGTGCTTATGACATCGACCCTAACAACGTTGAGTCTTTGACTGTATTGAAAGGTGCAGCGGCCTCTGCTCTCTATGGTTCTCGTGCAGCTAACGGTGTGGTGGTTATTACTACCAAAGCCGGAAGCAAAAATGCAAAGAAAGGTTTGGAGATAACCTATGCCTCCTCTTACTCAACAGAAAAAATCTCCACTGTACCCGAATACCAGGATACTTATACACAGGGTTCCAACCAAACTTATAATGGTGGGTTTATCGGCAACTGGGGAACCGTTTTCCCTTCAGAAGTTGACCGGGTTAATCAGGCTTTAGGTTTTGAACGTTACTCTAAAATTATTGATTCTAATTATCCTGCCGGACAGGTTCCTCATCCATTAGTGGGTGTAGCTTATGGAGCAGCT
>CBIHRH010000043.1:0-14587 GCA_966212365.1 uncultured Emticicia sp.
TACTTTTAAAGCTTTTGGGTGAATACTTCGACTTCGAATAGTACAAAAAAGTGCTTGTTGTTATCAGCAAGATAGCAATCATAAGAATGGTTTGAATTTTCTTTTGCAAATATTATTTTTATTTAGACTAATTCCAAATAATATTTTACATTTGTGCTTTCAAACTAAATACGAATGAAAATATCCATATTCTTATTATTACTTACACCCTATTATTTGCTCGCACAGAATGTTTCTATCAAAGGTCAAGTAAAGGGCGTTTCGGGAGAGGCTCTCTCTTATGTAAGTGTATCTTTAAAAAGTACAAATAAAGCTACTTTAAGTGATAGTAGTGGCAGATTTGAAATCAAAGGAATAGCCAATGGCGAATATGTATTAATTGCCAGTTCCATCGGCTATCAGACTGTTGAAAAGTCTGTCAGGGTGAATGGCACGTCTTTGTTGGAGGAGTTTATCCTTAAAAGCAAAGATACTCAATTGCAAGAAGTCGTGGTAACGCAGGAAAGGCAAAGCAGAATGCAGGAAACCAAGCCGATTGCCATTAAAAGTATAGAGATAAAGAATGTTATTACTCAGAATGTATTGCTGACTGATGTAATTGACCGGGTGTCGGGTGTAAGAATCCGACGCTCAAGTTCCTTGGGCGACCGCTCGGATATATCTATTAATGGCATCAGAGGAGACGCTATCCGGGTATATATTGATGGGATTCCGATGGAGTTATTGTACCCTAACTTCGATATTTCAACCCTGCCTCTTGGCAATGTAAAGCGATTGGATATTTATAAAGGTGTTTTACCTGTTGATGTGGGGACAGATGCTTTAGGTGGTGGAATCAATATCATTACAGAGCAGAAATCACATAATAATCTGCGGGCTTCTTATAATGTAGGTTCATTTAATACGCATCTGGCAGATATTAATCTTGGGCTGACCAATAAACAGAACTATTTCTTAAATATTTCGGCGGCTTATAATCATTCAGATAATGATTATACCATGAAAGCGCTGGTCTATGAAACCAATAAGGTAGAAAAAGTAAGACGCTTTCATGACAAATTTCAGTTTTTCTATGGTGGTATCACAGCCGGCATACATAGCAAATCGTGGGTAGATGAATTACGATTGACTCTGAATTACTCGAAAGGATATAAACAATTACAAAACGGTGCCCGAATCTCTCATATACCTTATGGAGAAGTAGAGTATCATGCCGAAAATATTGCTGCTACTGTTAATTATGATAAGTCTTTTCTGAATTAAAAGGTGGTTTTCAGAACGATCGGCAATTTTAGCGACCAGCTATTGAATTATAGAGATACTACAACTAACGTTTATAGCTGGAGTGGGCAAATAGTAGGGCGCAATACGCCCGGTGAATATACAGGTGAACAACTCACCGACAATTATAGCCGAAGCTGGATTAACCGAAGCAGTCTAGTTATTCAACTAGCGCCTAATCATAAGTTACTGGCTTCTAACTTATATGCTAAACAGCGTTTGAAAGGCATAGATTATCTTGAGAAAAACATTGAGAAAGACTATCTGCGTATTCCACAATCTTTGATGAAGAACATCTCCGGTATTCATTATGAAGGTGTTTTCTTTTCTCATCTTACGCTGTCTGCCGCCGTTAAAAGATTTGATTATGTACTGAATGGTGCGGAAAACAACACCTTTGTGATGGTGAAGAAAAAAGATGGTTTTCTGGGATGGAATGTCGGTTTGAAATATGATTTGAGTGACAACCTCTTTACCCGAATATCTTATGAAAAAGGCTTCCTGATTCCGCAGTTTTATCAGTTTGTGGGTAATGGAGCCGATATTCTTCGTAATACCAACTTGATGCCCGAAAGCAGTAATAACCTGAATGTTGGGGCTTCTTATCTCGATAAATCTGATAGAACGTTTACACTATCCGGTACAGTGAATGGTTTTTACCGTCGTCAGAATGATATTATATTCTTAGGTTCAAATATTACCAGAATTTATGAGAATGCCGACCAGGTTAGAACACTTGGTGTAGAAGGAGAAGCTACGCTGAGGTATAATAAAGCCTTTAGCCTGAGTACCAATATTACCTTCCTGCGAAAGAATTTTACAGAAGTAAAAGACCCTAAAAATCAATACCTGCTAGGAGCAGCTTTCCCGAATAACCCGAATTTTTTTGGTAATATAGAATTGGCATGGCAGAAGACTAATGCCAGGAATAAGAATCATTTCAGAGTTTATAGTTTCTACAATTATGTAGCGCCTTTCAACCATATCCTTATTGGTAAAGATAATAGCATCAAAACTACGCCTGATTCCTTTGTACCTGTGCAACATAGGGTGGATGCGGGTTGCTCTTACAAGTTTGTGAAACAGAATCTTACTGCTTCTGTCAATATAATCAATGTGCTGAATGCCGATTTGTACGACAACTTTCTGGTACCAAGAGCGGGTACAAACTTCAATGTGAAACTGATTTATGAATTAACTAAATTTTAAATATAATGAAAACCAGACTACTATTTGTTGCACTATTAGCCAGCTTTGTATTTGCCTGTAAGTCGGATGAGCCGACCACTCCTGCTGAAGAATCACCTTATTATCAGGAAGGCTATCTGGTAGCTTCTACCTCAGAAACTACTGCCGGATTCAGCTATTTTGCGGGCTATTACCCTACTGTTCCATCAGGAAACATTGATTTGACTACTAAATCGAGCTATAGTTATTTTTATCCGAGAGCTGTATGGAAAAACTTCATATTCAGTAATAACCTGAAAGGAGAAAACGTATTGGCGAAATTGGCCTTTTCGAAGCAGACAGGTACTGTAGTGGAAGTGGCTTCATTGCCTTTGTTGACAACCCTGAATCAGGTCTTGATTATTTCTGATAATCTGGGCGTATATACCACCTGGGATAAAAAAGGTGTGGTGCTTTTTAACCCGGCTACTATGCAGAAAATAGCAGATGTTGATATGTCGAAGGCGAAATCTACCGGGCTTACCAGAGAAAACTATTCGCATGTAGTGTATAGAAAACAAGATAATAAGTTATTCTTATTTGCAGTAGTTGATGATTTTAATACAGGTGCGTTTTACGATGCATTAGATGTATATGCTGAAGTGGTTAATCTGGGCACTAACCAATGGGAAAAAACACTTACTTTCCCGAATGCAACATATCCGATTTCAAGAGGTATGGAAAACCCTTTGATTGACGAACAAGGCAATATCTTTGTGATTACACAAGGACAATATGGCCTTGACGGACAATTAGGGCCTAATTCAAGAAAAAGCTCAAGACCAAAAATCTTAAAGATTCCGGCAGGCACAACAGAGTTTGATCTGAATTATGCGTTTAACCCAGTTGATAAAATCGGACAGACCGGGCTATTATTCCAATTGATTCTTGGCGGTGTATATTATTCAAATGGTATTGCTTATGCTTGTATCTCCGGCCAGCAAGACCCACCTGCTTTATTGGCCTTGATTGCTAAACTAGCTGCCGGAACCATTACAGAAGCAGAATATGCTCAGTTAAGAAGTCTGGCTTTTTATGGTGCGAATCAACGTTGGGCTAAATTAGATTTGAATGCCCAAACGGCTACTATCATTGATGATGTTCCTTTAACCGCTGGTTTTGCTTACCCAAGCACCAGTGTTCATGATGGAAAAGTATATTTGCAAACCTATAATGAGAGTTTGAAAATGAATGGCTACTATGAGCATGACCCCGCCACCGGAACAAGTAAAAAGCTATTTGATTTAACTGCGGGTGGTTTAGCTACTAATTTGATAAAATTGACGAAGTAACAACCCCATCCCCAACCCTTCCCCAACTGTGGGGAAGGGAGCCGAAAGCTGTACCATCGTCGTTTTGGAAAAAGCTTTTTTTATTCCCTCCCCACAGTTGGGGAGGGTCAGGGAGGGGTTATTTTATTCTCTCTTTCTCCAAACTCTGCAAACGGGCTTCAAAAGAGTCATTCTGTTTTTTTAATTGTACATTCTCTGATTTAAGCGTGTCATTTCCTTTTTCCAAAGCCAGTATCTTATCATTTAATTCTTTAATGGCCTCAACCAAAACAGGTGTCAGACGTGAGTAATCAACTGATTTGAAGCCTTTGGCATCTGTTGTTACCATTTCGGGGTAAAACTGTTCTAATTCCTGTGCTATAAAGCCTGTCTGGCGTTGGGGTGTGAATGCCTGTTCCGGAAATTCTTTTATTCGCCAGTCGTAGTTGACACCTCTTAATTGTAATACATTAGTCAAGGAACTTTGTAGAGGAGTGATGTTCTTTTTATAGCGTAAATCGGACACACAATTATAGCTTGCTGCACAGAGGTTACCTGTAAAATAGGCTGTTCCTTCTACCTGAAAATTCTCAGATCTTGCATCAAGATTGGCCATTGTTCTATTAATTCCTACCTTATTGGTCGAAAAATTTCCCCCTATTAAAGGCGTTGTTGAGATAGTATTATCAATATATAATCTATTGCTACCTGTTTCATTATATCCGGCCTGATACCCAATAGCTACATTACCGCTACCAGAGGTATTAGTAAATAAAGCTTGATGCCCGACAGATACATTATTAGAGCCGGAAGTATTGCCTTGTGAAGCCCCATAGCCAATTGCTACGTTCAAATCTCCATTAGAGACAGTAATCCCACTCCCCGCTAATGCATTTCCGCCAAAGGCGGTGTTGAAACCTCCGGTTGAATAACGCATAGAATAGGCACCTACGGCCGTATTATAATTAACGCTCGTGGCCTTACTTATAGATTCGAAGCCAATTGCAACATTGGTATACCCCCCTACATTTTCGTGAAGAGCACTAGTACCGATAGCTATGTTCCAATTACCCACTGTATTTTTGTACATGCTTTCAAAACCTATGCCTACGTTGTTATAACCATTGGTATTGGAATACAGAGAATAAACACCTACTCCGGTATTATTAGTACCGTCGTTGGCAGTAACTGCAGCAATAGCATTATTATAAAGCGATCTATAGCCTACTGCAGTATTAAAATCGCGGGTATTTACTTTTAAGGCGTCTTGTCCTACAGATGTATTGAACTCTCCTGATGGATGTTTGCCACTTATCTGGCTTGGTAAAATGGTAACGCTGCTTGAATTGTTATGTAAGTAATAATTACCCTGAGACATAGCTACATTTGTGCTGATAAAAAGAAGTAAAATTGATTTTTTCATGTCAGTATGTGTTGATAACTGACTGAAAATAAGGTCTTTATTCTATCAAATAAAAGTATTTGTCAGAAAACCCATCTATTAATTTATTGAATGGCCTATTGGCTTAAGTATGGGTTTCAGAAAGATTTTTCATCAGGCTTGTGCTGAAACAACCTTATAGCTATATGCCAATCCCATAGCCACACTGTTAAAATTATCGCCGGATTTAATCTTGTCTTTACCAAAACGCTTCGTAAAAATACTTTTCAAAGGTCTTACCATTGAAGTACCGCCCGTCATGAAAATCACATCAATATCCTGGTAGCTAATCTGATATTTTTCTAAAAATGCCATCAGATATTCCTCAATCTTATCCAGATTCTTGTTGATAATTTCCTGTTCGAAATCATCTATGGTGATAGATTCTTTGAAGTCGATTTCATTCTGATTAAACTCAAAAGCAGTTTCGTCATTATAGGTGAGGTCCATTTTGCTTTTTTCTATCTGCTTGAAAAGAATGTAGCCAAGGTTATCCTCAATCAAGGTCAACAGGTTTTTGACTTTTGGATTTTTGCCTGTAAATCCATAAGATTTACTGATATTGGTTCGCATACGCAACGTATCCAGAAAGTTCATTTTCTCCCACGAGCAGATATTCTGGAAATAAGACAGCGGCAGGTCTATTAGTTTACCGGGGGTTATTTCTTCTTTCACACCTCTGCCAAAGTGGGTAGTACCTTTATGCCACATAATATCAGAATCAAAACTATCACCACCTATGTACACACCACCTTGGGCAATCATATCAGCCCCTCTATCAGCCTGATTAACTGCTTCCGGATTAAGTCTCATTAACGAAAAATCAGAAGTACCACCACCAAAATCGGCTACTAATACGAGTTCTTCTTTTTTAATCTGTCGTTCGTAAGTGAAGGCAGCCCCAATAGGCTCCATCTGGAAATAGAAATCGGTGAATCCGGCGATACGTGCCGCTTTTGATAAGCGTTCTTGTGCTAAGGCATCTTTTTCGGGATTTTCATCAAATACCACTGGGCGACCTATTACAGCAGTCGTAACGTTTTCACCCAAGAACTCATCCGCCTGTTTTTTCAAATGAATCAGAATCAAAGAGACCAAATCTTCGGCTTTGTATCTTTTATAACCAATAACTGTATCGATAAAGCTTTTATTAGGTAATACCTTTTTGATAGATTTCATGAAACGTCCGCGTCTTCGGTTCTCTACATAGCGTTCTATGGCTTCATTACCTATCGAAAAAGTGATTTCTTCACGCGCACTTTTGGTCTCCGGGAAAAACAGTAGTGAGGGAGTGGTGAATAATTTAACAACGTTGTTGGTTTTAGTATCAAGAATAACCAGGGCAGAATTGGTAGTGCCAAAATCAATTCCGTAAATAAACTGACTCATGATTGAAATTTCCGTGAAATATTTAGTGGGGAAATTGAGAACAGCTAATTTGATGTAAAAAGTTTCATTTGGGAGAATAAAATTCAGAAGATGTCTAATACGCTGATTGATGCGTATTTGTTTTTTATTAAATCTCATGTATATTTTACCTATCACCAACGGCGTTTGTCGCTAAAAAAACGGCTTGGTCTAAATTCACAGGAATATCCCTCTGAAACGAAAAATAGCCGATATATTTGCGCCCTGAAACACTACCGCGGGTGTAATGATTGATAAGAAGACTTTTATACGCTTCAATCTGATATTCTGGCTACTCTACTTTTTGTATGAATGGCTGGGTGGAGGTGCTATGACCGAAAACTATCATGCCTCTCTCATCAAAGCCTGTGTGTACATGCCATCTGCCTTTATTGTTTCTTACCTGTCGATTCACATTTTATTTGAGAAATACTTTTTGGCTGACCACAAGACTATTTTCTGGGTAGGTTTGATTTGCGTGGTTATTGTTTCTGTTTTTTTGAAGAGGGCTGTTAATTATTATTACGTCTATCCTTATGTAGAGCCACACCCTTATCCGAGTCCGTATCTTTATTTCCCTAAGTTGCTATATGAATTCGTAAACCTGTACTTTCTCGTATTTCTGTATAGTATGTTCTATTTTATGCGGGGCTGGTACAAGCAACAGGAAGCTATTCAGGACCTTAAACAAGAAAAGACCGCTGCCGAGTTAGAGCTATTGAAATCTCAGGTGCAGCCACATTTTATCTTTAATACACTTAATAGCATTTATGCAGAGGCGTTTAAGAAAAGCCCAGAAACGGCACAGCAAATTATCAAACTATCTAATCTGATAGAATATACGCTTTATGACTCGAAGAAAGAGAAAGTAGCCTTGGATGACGAGTTAAAATATATCAGGAATTATGTTGATTTACAGAAAATAAGAGTAGGTGATAAGGTAGACGTGTCGTTTAATATTTATAATAGTATCAATCACATTCTGATTCCACCGCTTTTATTGCTGCCTATTATTGAGAATTGCTTCAAGCATGGCGTGAATAATTCTATCAAGCCCTCATGGTTGAGAATTGATATTTCGGTGAAAGGTAATGAGTTAGTAGTAAAGGTTGAAAATAGTGTAGAGCCTGATGCAGAAAGCCCCAAACTGCATAATGGTGGCTTAGGCTTGAGTAATGTAGAAAGACGATTGGAATTGCTGTATCCTGGCAAACACGATTTCAAGACCTACAGTGAAGCCAATAGTTTTTTAGTCGTATTAAAATTAGTATTTGAATAATGGCTTATCGCTGTTTAATCATTGATGACGAATTGCCCGCAAGAGAGCTTATTAAGGCTTACCTCGAAGTTCTGCCCGACTTCGAGGTTGTTGGCTTATTCGACAATGCCATTGACGGGTTTATTTATCTGCAAAGCAATGAGGTTGATTTGCTGTTTCTGGATATTCAGATGCCCAAAATGTCGGGGTTAGATTTATTGAAAGCTTTGCATAGAAAGCCTAAAGTAATTCTGACAACCGCTTTTCGTGAATATGCAGTGGAAGCCTTTGATTTAGAGATATTCGATTATCTGGTAAAGCCTATCAGTCAGGAACGGTTCTTAAAAGCTATTTCTAAATTCCTGCATTTTCAGGAGATAACCAAGGCAGTTAATCCGGAGCCGAATGCTTTTAATACTGCCTATCTGTTCCTGAAAGTAGATAAAGACCAGGTAAAGGTATTTCTGAATGATATTCTATATATCGAGGGGCTAAAGGATTATATCAAGGTTTTTACGAATGAAGGGCTTTATGTGGTCTATGAGCGATTGGGTTATATGGAGGCCAAATTACCCGAATCAAAGTTTATCAGAGTACATAAATCGTTTATTGTGGCATTGGATAAAATCAATACTTATAATAATGACTCTCTGAAAATTCAACAACAGGAAATACCCATTGGTCGGATGTATAAGCAGGTGTTTTTAAATAAAATGGGAAGCTAAAGGAGAAAAGAAAATGGAACAAGGAAAAAGGAGCAAGCTGACGCTACACGGTGAAATGCCATGTCCACTTTCTTTCTTCATTTTCCGTGTTCCATTCTCCATGTTCCAAACAAGTATCTTTAATTTAAACATATATATGAAAAAAGCAGCATTAGTTTCATTAGTATTTGCTTCAATAACCTATGTTTCATACGCACAGGGCACTTCCGGGTCTGCTTCAGTTGAAACAAAAGCGCCAAACTCTAATTATAAATCGGCATTTGTAGGTCAAACCAGAGCCAATGGCATAAAAACCAAAACCGCTTACGGATTTAAAGTGCTTACAGAAAAACTGACCTCTCCATGGGGTGTAAAGAGCCTACCAGATGGCAGATTGATTATTACTGAAAAAGCTGGCAATCTACGTATTGCCAAAGCTAGTGGAGAATTAAGCAAACCAATCACAGGTTTACCAGCCGTAAACTCAGATGGACAAGGTGGTCTTTTGGGTATTACTATTGACCCTGCCTTTGAGAAAAATCGTCTGGTTTACTGGACTTTCTCAGAGAATGTAGATGGTGGTACACATACATCGGTAGCCAAAGGAAAACTTTCGGCTGATGAATCGAAAATTGAGGGTGCAACAGTTATTTATCGTGCAACGCCTGCACACAAGGGTACATTACACTATGGTGGCCGTATAGTATTTGATAAAGGTGGTAATCTGTTTATCAGTACAGGTGAACGCTCAGATATGATAACGCGTCCACAAGCACAGGCTCTCAATTCAAGTTTAGGAAAAGTTATCCATATCACGACTGATGGCAAACCTGTTGCAGGAAATCCATTTGAGGGTAAAGATGGTGCAAAACCTGAATTATATTCTTATGGACACCGCAATGTACAAGGCTTGGCGTTTCATCCTGTTACTGGAGAGCTTTATTCAAACGAGTTTGGCCCAAGAGGTGGTGATGAAATTAACCATGTGCGTGCAGGTAAAAACTACGGTTGGCCGACTATTACTTATGGTATTGAATATAGCGGTAAGGCCATCGGAGATGTTATTCAGCAAAAAGAAGGAATGGAGCAACCAGTATATTATTGGGATCCGTCTGTATCACCGAGTGGTATGACTTTCTATAGTGGAGATTTGATTCCTGAATGGAAAAACAATCTTTTTGTTGGTTGTCTGAGCGGTATGCACATTGCTCGTCTGGTAATTGAGAATGATAAAGTAGTAGGTGAAGAGCGTTTACTTTCGGAAGAATTTCAACGTTTCCGTGATGTAACGCAAGGCAAAGATGGTGCACTATATGCCATCACAGACCAGGGGAGATTATATAGAATCGCAAAAAAGTAAGTTTTTAGCTAATCGAAAAGTAAGTTTTATTTAAGTAAAATAAATTGTAATTAAAGTAGAAATCCCCTTCTCATTAGGGGATTTTCTATTTATATACTACTTAACTAATGCACAGGAAAAAGATACATCAAAGCCGTTTAAATCAATAAATGAAACTACTTTTCTTCCATAGAATGTTTCTAGCTCAATGCCCCTCGCGATATTTTTATTTTTCAGCATTTCAATAATCTCGTCAACGGAGTCAACATTAAACCATAAACTTGTATCCTTTTTCTCAGGAATAACTTCCCGCTCATCAGGTCCAAGCATAAAAGTAGCATCTTCCCAGGCTATCTCTGCCCAATTGAGTTCGCTATCCTCCGGTTCCCAGATGTGGTTGGTAGCGGTGCATTGAAAGCCAATGTTCTCATACCATTGAATTGTATCAGTGATATTGGCAACTTTTAGAAAAGGAACACATTGTGCCATTGTCTTAATAGCTTTATTGTGAATATACTATTCAGAATTAAATGTTCTCAGCAAATTTTTTTAAAGTAATCAATGGTTTACCCAGTTCCTTCCATGTTTCAGTAGCTTCAAATTTTTCGGGATATTTATTTAAAGCCTCTAAAATGTGGTATCCATAGTCAAATTTCTGTATGAAAAAGCCCATAAATCTCATAATAAACATAGGCGCCCACATAGTGAAGAGTTTCTCTTTTTTATAATGCTTGATGAAAAACTTAGCGGCTTCATCCTGTGTAAAAGCTTCAGGGCCTTGTACTACGTAATCTTTACTCTCGTCTTTCAGAATTTTAAAGGAATTGGCTACTTGTTTTGCATAATCCTGTGCAGCGATATAATAAAGCGGATATTCTGATTTTCCTCCGATGGCAATCATATTGCCTTGTCTTGACTGGTACGCTATACTTTCCATAAAGGTTGAGGGGTAAAAAATAGTATAAGGAATACCAGATTCCTTGATTTTTCTGACGGCTTCTTGTTTAATTCTGAATATCCACCAGTCAAAGCCATTCATGCCCTGATAGAGATGTACCAAAGAGGAAAGATAAGCTATTCGTTTAATTCCATTACGTTTGGCAATGGTTATGATGGTATCTAAACCTTGTTGCTCCGTATGAAATTCATTTTCTTTTTCGTTTTGTATCACTGAAAGGCTTAGAAAAATTCCTTCCTGACCCTCGATAGCTTTTTCTACATCGGCTTCATTCTTTAAATCGCCTGTAATGATATTCGCTTTCGGGAAGTGTTTTTGAGCAATAGTTGTATCTCTTACCATGACGGTAACTTCAAAGCCTGCATCAATTAATGCTTTGGTTACAGGTTTTCCTAACAATCCAGTCGAACCGAAAACTACTATCTTTTTCATTAGATTATCTGATAAAAGGAGATTTTTGACTTAAAATCAAAGGTATTAGATTTCGTCTCTCGGGACAAACAAAATTTAGACGAAGGGAAAACTTTATTTATCTTTACCGCAGGAAAAACTAAAGAAAATAAGATGAACTACATTGCTTTTGATGACTCTCAGATAAGAAATCAACTGAAACCCTTTACTTTTACTAAGCCCGTAGCCGGAATCAGATGTGGTACGCTCACCATCGGCGAGAAATGGGAAAAGACGCTGGGGGCCACTCTCTCTTATCTGACTGAAACCTACCTGCAAGAAAAATTCAAACAAATCAGTGCAGAAACGAGAATCTATATTAATGGAGCCGTCTGTCCTGATACCAACCTTTTAGCTGGGATTGAACAATTAAAAGAAGAAGAAAAACTAGTAGCCGGAGATATTGTTTTCGCCATTAAAACTGCGCAATCATTGAGTTTTCCGATTGACTATAGCCAGTTTGCCAGCAAAGAATTGGCGGGGACTAAGCCAATGATTATCCAACATCTGCCCGATATTTATTTAAAAAACGGCGACCAGATAAAAGCAGATTTTCAATTAATCACCAAAGGCCGACAATCACAAACTATCAACGACCCGTTTACACGTGTTTATGCACCTGAAAATATTTTTGTAGAAGCTGGAGCAAGCATTAAGGCCGTGATTATTAATGCTGAAAACGGCCCCGTGTATATCGGAAAAAATGCAACTATTCAGGAGGGAGCTATTATTATTGGTCCATTCTCTGCCGATGAGGGAAGTATTGTGGCCTGGGGAGCTAAAATGCGGGCAAATACCACATTAGGGCCTTTTTGCAGAGCAGGGGGTGAGGTTGGTAATTCGATTCTATCGGCTTATAGCAATAAAGCCCATGATGGTTTTCTGGGTAATTCGGTCATAGGAGAATGGTGTAATTTAGGCGCCAATACCAATAATTCTAATTTGAAAAACGATTATTCTGACGTAAAGCTTTATAGTTATGTTACTAAGCAGCTAGAAAAAAGCGGTGAGCTGTTCTGCGGCCTTTTCATGGGCGATTATACCAAAGCTGGTATCAGCACCATGTTCAATACAGGTACGGTGGCTGGTGTATGTTCTAATATCTTCGGGGCAGGTTTTCAGGATAAGCATATACCTTCTTTCAAATGGGGAGGGGTAGATTCAGGCTATGCGCTTTACCGATTCGATAAAGCCATGCAGGTAATCAACGAAACCATGAAACGGAGAGATAAGCAATTGTCAGAAACTGACCTGCAAATTCTTCAATACATTCACGATACAGAATCGGGCATTTAAACCAGAATGTCGTAACTTTGCCTTATGCTTTTTCGTGAAATCATAGGTCTTTCTGATATTAAACAATCTCTTATTGGCACCGTAGCTAATAACCATGTGGCGCATGCCCAGTTATTTCATGGAAATGAGGGTACAGCTAATTTATCATTAGCTTTAGCTTATGCTACCTATATCAATTGTGAAGATAAACAGACTGATGATGCCTGTGGCAGATGCCCAAGTTGTATAAAGATGAGCAAACTGGCCCATCCTGATGTCAATTATCTTTTTCCGACCGCTGGGGGTAAGAGTGTACTTTCTGAAAACTTTATGCCTCAATGGCGTGATTTTGTGAAAGAAACGCCCTTTGGTAATTTATCTGACTGGCTTGAAAAAATCGGTGTGAAACAAGGCAATATCCCTGCAGAAGAAGCCCGGCAATTGATTCAGAAGCTTTCGTTGAAATCATACGAGGGAGGTTATAAAATTGTGATTATCTGGCAAGCAGAATGCTTGCATAATACAACTGCCAATGCTTTGCTTAAAATTCTGGAAGAACCGCCTGAGCAAACCTTGTTCTTATTAGTAGTAAATAGCATGGAGCGCCTGCTGACTACCATTATTTCGCGCACGCAAAGGGTGGCCGTCAGGACTTTTTCTGAGGCTGAAATCATTGAATATTTATTAAAGTATCAGGATATTTCTCAGGAGAGAGCTAAGCAGATTGCTTTTCTGTCGGAAGGGAATATGCATCGGGCTTTAGAGATTGTTGATAAATCAGAAGATAATGACCATACATGGTTTGCTACCTGGATGCGTATGTGCTACGCTTTGAATATACAGAAACTGGTGCCAATGGCTGACGAATTTGATGCCAGGAGCAAAGAGCAACAGAAAGGGATGTTGGAATATGGCTTGGGCATTTTCAGAGAGATTTTTTTATACCGGAACGGTGGAGAATCGTTGATTAGATTAGAGAATGACGAACTGGTTTTTGTGCAGAAATTTTCGGCTGCTATCAATCTCAATAATTTAGAACAGATTACAGAAGTGCTCAGCGAATCGCATTTTCATCTGGAGCGAAACGCCAGAGCTAAAATAGTGTTTTTAGACATCTCGTTAATCATAGCAAGATTAATGATGAAAGGATAATATATTATGAAGATAAAAATTGGGACTCGCGGGAGTAAACTGGCTTTATGGCAGGCTTACTATGTAGAAGAAAAGTTGAAAGCCAAAGGCGTTGAGACAGAAATAGTCATTATTGAAACCAAAGGCGATAAAATATTAGACCGCTCTTTATCAAAGATAGGGAGCAAAGGAGTATTTACGGAAGAACTGGAAGACCAGCTTCGTACGGGTGAAATTGATATAGCTGTGCATTCGGCTAAAGATTTACAGTCAGAACTAGCTTCAGATTTAGAATTGATTGCCTTTACCGAACGTGAACAGGTAAATGATGTAATGGTGAGTTATAATAAAAACTTATCATTGCAAAGTGGTGAAAGCTTTGTGGTAGGCACATCCTCAACCCGTCGGGTGGCGATGCTGAAACATTATTATCCGCATATACAGATTGTTGATATGCGTGGGAATTTACAAACCCGCCTACGCAAACTGGAAGAAAAACAATGCGATGCCTTGCTATTAGCTTATGCTGGTGTTCACCGCATGCATTATGATGATTTGATTGTAGAACATCTTTCATTGAGTGAGTTTGTACCCCCGGTAGGGCAGGGCTGCGTAGCGATTGAAGCGGCTAAGAGCCTGGCAGAAGAAAAGCGTTTAATGGTAGGAATGGTAATTAACGATGCACAAACAGAAAAATGTCTCCGGGCTGAAAGGGCTTATCTGAATAGACTGCAGGGCGGCTGTTCTATCCCGTCATTTGGCAGAGTTACTTTTGAAGAAAATGAGAATGGAGGGTTTCATCTGAAAATGACTGCCGGACTAATCAGTTTAGATGGACAAAAATT
>CBIHRH010000044.1:0-14585 GCA_966212365.1 uncultured Emticicia sp.
AATGCTGAATTATCAGATGGATCGGGCAAGAATTACAAAGCTATTGAATCGAAAAGACGGGGTAATAAGGTACTATTAAAGTTGCCAAACGATTTACCGGAGGGTGAAAGTTATCATATCAGATTAACGGCAACCAACCCTGAAACTGCCAGCCCTATCAGCGAGGGTTTTGCGGTTCGTACCTACCCTACTGCTTATCTGATTCCTAATAAAACCGTAATAAACGCTGGCGAAACAGTTGATTTTACTCTTAGTTTAAGCGGTAGCGGTACCTGGTCATTCGATTTATCCGATGGCACTTCTATCAAAGATACACGCCAGACTACCTATAGTTTCACCAAAACATTGAATGAAACCACGGTTTTCGCTGTAACATCTGTAAGCAATATGTGTGGCGAGGGACAAAGGAATGGCGGAGCAACGATTACGGTTACCCAACCTCAGATAAGTGCTACCGGATTAAGTAATACAACCATTTGCCAGGGGCAATCGGTTAAACTTGCTATCAGCGTTGCCGGAGGTTTATCTTTCGATAATCAACTTAGTATCCAGATTTCCGACCAGTCAGGGCAAAATTTTGTCGATTTACCTACACAGGTTTCCTTATTCAATATTTCAGCTCAGATTCCTGCTGATTTTAAAATTGGTTCGGGTTATCGTTTGAAAGTAGTAGCTAAAAATTCGTCTTTATTCAGTGCGGCTATCGGTCCGTTAACCATTGTTTCTCCACCTAATCCACCGTCGGTTAGCCCGGTCATTAATATCTGTCAGAATAGCACACCTCAGACTTTAAAGGCTGCTGGCACTAATATCAAATGGTATATAGACGAATTTGATTTAAAATCTTATAATTCGCTGGTTCCTTCTACTACAAAAGAAGGCACGTTTACCTATTATGTAACCCAGACCAATAGTAATGGTTGTGAGAGTAATAAAGCCCGTGTAGACGTCAATATCAAAGCGGTGCCAACAGCTATTCTGAGTGGAGATAATACGATATTATTAGGTGATAGCACGGCATTGAAAGTGAATATTACCGGTGGTTTTCCTGCTTCTGTTACCTTGTCAGACGGAAAAAACTTTGCTATCAGCGCCAATCCGTTTGTATTAGGTGTAAAACCTGCCCAAACGACTACTTATCAATTGACCGAAGTAAAAAATACCTGTGGTGCAGGGGTTGTATCCGGTAGTGCCAGAATCATTATTCTGGAGCCTTTGGCAACTGAAGAAACCGTAAAAGACGGTATCAGACTATTCCCGAACCCTGCCAGTGAGCAACTCACTGTAGAATTTCTTTCATCTCAACCTGCTACCTCTGTCATTTCTCTGGTAGATATGACAGGTAAAGTATTGCAACAAAACGTTTCAAAAGTAAATCAGGGCAAACAGGAATTTCTTGATTTGACTCCATATAATACTGGAAGTTATATCGTCAGAATTAAAGTAGGAGAAAAGATAATTAGCAAAAAAGTAGCAATAGATAAATAGAATTTGTCAGGAAGTTTATAAATAGAAGAGGGCGTCTTAAAAGTTTCTTGTGCCGAATATTATTTTGTAAAAACCCCATCCCAACCCTTCCGCGCGGCGTCCGCCCCAACAGTGGGGAAGGGCTCAAAAGTCCCTCTCCCCACTGTTGGGGAGAGGGATTTAGGGCGACCCGCGTAGGGTGTGGGCGGACGCCGCGCGGGTCGAAGCCTCGCCAAAGAATCTTTGGCGTGAAAAACTTTTGAGACACCCTCTTCACATATATTAAAGAGCCGGAATTCTTAGTACTTGTCCCGGATAAATTTTATCAGGGTGAGTCAACATCGGTTTGTTTGCTTCAAAAATAACAGGATATTTCATCATATCGCCATAGTAAGTTTTAGCGATTTTAGATAAAGTATCTCCTTTTTCTACTGTGTGGAATTGTGCCTCCGGTTCAGGAGTAGTAACAGTTAACTGGTTGTCAACTACGTGTACACCTTCAACGTTACCAACTGCCAAAGCAATTTTCTCAGACTCTTCCTGAGTATCTACATCACCAACTAAAGTTACAGTATCACCTGTAGTTTTAATGGTTAATGTATTAAAAGACAAGCCAAGTTTTTGAACATGAGCTAAAAGAACACTTGCCTTCAGTTCTTCTTTTTTCTCAACTGGTGCTTCTTCTTCTTTGTGGCCGAAAAGTTTTTCACCTACTCCTTTAAAAAATGACATTAATCCCATTTTCGTAATTGTTTTTTTGTTAATGATTAGATAAATAATAAGCACTGCAAATGTATCAAAACCCTGTTCCCTTGTACAAAAATTCTAATAATTATTTGGGTATCAATAGATTTTGAATCTGTTATTGATTGGCAGTCGGTTTTTAGACGTATCCACTTGCTAAAGTAACAGAAATACTTAATTATTTTTAAGATTTCATTTTAAAAATCTGTTAAACGATACCATTCTGCACAAATTATTGGTTTTTAAAAGATAAAAGGGGCAAAATCAATGTAAATAAGGCTTCAAAAGAAGAAATAGCATTAAAAAAATATTAAGAAATTCATAAATAATGCAAAAAAAGCTTGCAATACTCCCGTATTATTTTCGTTAATTTGAGGAGAAGATTAAAACAATTATACCGATGAAATGTAACAAATTACTACTAGCATTTATACTATTGCGTGGCTTTTCGGTGAAAGTCAGTGCGCAATCGGATGATGACGCTATCAAGGAAACCTTGTACAACTATTTAGATGGTGGCGCAGTCGGTGACTCTGCTAAATTGAACCGTGCGTTTCACTATGCTGCCAATTTGCGTAGCTTATCTAACGGGCGCATCGCCGAGATTCCGGTAAAAAGATTCATTGCATCGGTACCTGCCGGAGGTGCTAAATGGAAGAGTAATATTGTAAGCTACAGCTACGCCGGAACAGCCGGAACAGCGGTAACTGAAGAAGAATTTGATACTTTTAAATATGTAGATTTTCTGAATCTATTGAAAATAAACGGAGAGTGGAAGATAGTAAGCCGTGTCTTCTCTAAGGTCGACAAAGGCACATTGGTAGCTGCCAATGGCACTATGGCTGCTCCTGCCGCAAGCACATTGAAAGCTGGCAACACCCCTGCAGGCAAAAAACCAGCCGCCAAAGCAAAACCATCGGATGATGGTTGGTAAGAATACTCCTCACCCCAACCCCTCTCCCTCGGGAGAGGGGCTTTAAAAGTCGCACTCTTTAAAGAAAGAGCGCGACTTTTTTTTGATCTTATCGCAGCTATCAGCCCAAAACCGCCCTTCTCTTTCAAAAAGGTGTGAATGCTTTTTTACTCCCTCTCCTTTTTCAGGAGAGGGTCAGGGTGAGGTGAAATCGTTTCACTCAACCACATCTTCACTTTCTCCTCCCATTCAGCTTGTTTAAAAGTATCTAAACTATGATGGGATTCGTCATCATATTCTCTTTGTAGCCGGTTCATTTCTCTATACGATTCCAGATATTCATATTGAATCATACTGTTCAGGTCTTCTATACTTTCGGCACGCATGGCTTTTACTTTTTTCTTGAACCGCTCCACCACCAGTTTGGTAATATCAAAATGCAATTGCTCATGCGCCAATGAATAGTCAGTCTTAGCAGATTCATTCGCCCATGACATGCCTCTCACCATATAGGTTCTGGTCTCCACAAAAGCCTGAATCAAGCCTTTGGAAACTTTGAAAGAAGAATGATAGCCGAAGTTACTGAAAATTGCCGCGCCATATCTTAGGGAATTGGGTTTACCTCTGAAATCATCCCAGTTGACCTTACGGGATTCGTAGTAGATGGTATCCTTATCATTCTTTTTATAATCAGGCATGATGAATATCTCGACCCCTTTGCTTAAGGCTTCATGCTTATCGTTGTTGATTCGCATCCAATCGGTAAAGTAGTCAAGCGTCTGCACAATCAGTTGATTTAGTACTGATTCGAGGTTATTCATATTAGGAGAGGCAACTATTGAGCGCTTATAATCCATAAACACATCAGAAGTAACCAGTGAAACGGTATCATTTTTTCCGATCCGCTCAAAACTTACGGTTAATGCCATTTTCCCGTTTGCACTCCCCTCTTTTCTTGATTCAGCAATGCTTAATATTTTAATGTTGTATAGAATCGGAATGGTATTTACATCTTTAGCCAGATTTTTAGCAATAAAATTCTGTATGCCGATCTTTACGCCACCTGTTATAGTAACAGGAGATTTGTCGTTGAGAGAGGTAATAATAGCGCCGATAGCGACAGTGCCATTTTTCTGAGGTCGCCCGTCTTTAACATCGGCAATATGATAGCCAACGGGTTTTATATCAATCCGTGTATCTTTGAGTGTTATTGAATGCTGAGCCAATACTGTGGGCATAATAGCCCAGCAAAAGGCTAGTATGGCAATTTTCCGCATTTTTGGGCAAAAATAATTGAGTGAATGAGCGATTAATTGTTATTAGTGAATTAGCGAATTTATCAAATAATAATCATGATGTACACAAAAACGTAATGTAGCACAATTAATTATATAATAGTAAGCTTAATTCACAATCACCAATTTTTAATCACTCATTCACTCAATATCTATTTGCCATTTTTATTGAAATTCAAATCGCAAACAATTCCGGCATAGATAATACGGCTGATAGGTGCAGAACCATAGACTGTTATGGCATTGGTATTTGTGAGGTTGGTACCTCCAACTTTTATGGTCGAATGGAAGTCTTTCAGCAAATAATTCAGTTGTGCATCTAAGGTACCATAAGCTTTGATTTCACCTTCATCAAAAGGCATAAAATACATATAAGTACTGCTCCAACGGTAATTTACTGAGTAAGAGAAGTTTTTAGTTATTAAACCATTAGCTCCCAAGTTAAAATTAAGTTAACGCGTATTGAAGCCTGCTATCAGGTCTTTAATATCAGAGATTTTAGCCCAGGTATAATTACCATATACATTTAGCTTACTGTTTACACGGTAATCAAGGCTGATGAAAGCACCTTGCGTAGTAACTGGCTTATCAAAATTTGCCCAGGTCTGGATGAATCTTCCTCTGGTGCGGTCTGGGGTAATTTTTGCCCAGTCGCCTGTTTTCTGTTGGTAATTGCCTTCCGGTGTTTTTCCATCTTCACGTCCCTGAAAACGTACAATTCCTATAAAGCCATTATATAAGCTGCGGTAATAGCTTAGGTCGAGCTGCAAATCTTTGGTCAATAAGCCTTTATAACCCAATTCCCAGCTATTCATTTTTTCGGGAGCCAGTTTCTTTACTTCATAAGGCTGTGTACCTGCTGAGTTTAATCCTTTGAAACCGTTTTCAACATTACCAATCAACAAAATACTGCCATAATCAAGATAAATATACTGGTCAAGCTGTGCCGGAGCTCTGAAAGCAGTAGCAAAATTGGCTCTGAAATTATGTCTGCCAACTGAATACACCGCCGAAATACGTGGTGAAAACTTGGTATCAAAGTTCTGGAAGAAGTCTACTCGGCCTGCTGCGGCTAAGGTCAATTTATCATCCAATAATTTTTGTTGAATTTGTCCATAAACGCCCGATTCCCAATTAGTGATAGAGCTTCTTTTTTCTCCGGTTAATGGTGAGAAATTACCATCAGAAAGCAAAGTGCCATTTGATTTCAGTAAATAGCTTCGATAAGCCCCTCCTATTACAATATCTGTTGTATTGAACTTAAACTCTCTTTGTGCTGATAAATCAGTATAACGGGCTGTGTTGGCAAAAGCTGCACCTTTTACGGTTGATCCATTAATCACTAAATCACCTACCCCATTGGCGACCTTATTTGTTATCTGGTCGAATTGTGAAGTAGATGCCCCGGAAGGAGTTGGACTTAGCTGTAGATTTTGCGTAAGATTAAAAGCTAGTTTAGCCGCATCCTGAATGGACTGTCCACCCTGAATAGCAGGAATAGAGAATCCGGTTGGGATACCTCCATTAACGGCATCAGGCGTATAAACACCTGAAAGTGGCCCGCCACCAAAACCATTACCACGTGCGGCTGCAAATATCTGATTCCAGGCATTGAAATAATTCGCCGAAATAGTCGGAAAGTTGCCATTCTTAGGGTCGGTCATTCGCACATTCTGTAGAGCATTGGCCACTCCTCCTATCTCATAAGCTTTACCGCCATAATCAAACATCGAATAAGCACGCACAAACCAACGATTATTCTTTACCTCAAATTTGTGTAAATCGTATTGCATTTCACGCCAGGCAAAGCGGCTGGTACTCTGAAAAATACCATTCCCCATCGACCAGCGGTATTCGTAAGAAGCCTGTGTTTTTTCGTTAATCTTAAAATGCAATGAAGGATTCAAACGTATACTACCTGCCTGAAAAGTATTAAGGTTGATAAAATTACTCCCGGCATTAGTGCCAATTATATCCCCCTCTTTGAAGCCCGGCATATAAATGCGGTAAGGCTGGTTATTGTTATATTGAGTATATTTAGGGTCTGATACGGTTGAGCCAACATCGCCAAAATAATTGAGTTTGTTCCAACCAAAAGGTGAGCCGTAGGCATTGTTAGCAGCGTCAGAACCTGCCAGCCCTCCCGCGGTTACCGCTTTAATGGCTGCATCTGATTGTCCTAGAAACTCTTCTCCTTGAGTAAAGTTGGCATTCAGTTTAAAGGCAAAACGTTTGGCAAATACCTGTGCATAACGTATTTGTCCATCTAATAACGATCTAGAACCACCTCGCACTGAAACGGCTAAACCCTGATGCTTAAAAGGGTCTTTGGAGTGCATCAGTATCACGCCGTTAAAAGCACCAGAACCATAGAGAGCTGAGTTTGCCCCATAAATTACTTCAATATTGTCTATATCCAAATCTGGAGTACCCATCCAGTTGCCGCCATATAAAGACGAGGTCGGCGACATGAAATCTACATAATCGGCTAATTGTAAAATGCGCTCGGCCTTTGAGCTATTAAACCCTCTGGTACTTAAACTTGTGACAAACCAGCTCGATTGGCTTACATCAATGCCTTTGTAGCGAGATAAGGAAGAAATTAACTCTATACCGGGCGATTGTTGCAATTGCAGGGCAGATACTTTGGTAACAGATACAGGGGCTTTAAAAATACTTTCTTCAACTCTTGATGCCGACACCACTACTTCATTCAATGCTTTGGCACTATCGGCAGGGGTTTCCTGTGCCCATGCCCAATGTGTTGCCAGGCAAGCAAGTAAGTAAAGTTTTCTTTTCATGATTTTCTTTGATTTATATAATGGTTTTGTTTTATCCTTCAATCCACTTTCTGAATTGTGCTGCATTTTCCTGACTGATACTCACTTCGGCTTTCGATAGATGCATGAGTTCTAAAGCTATTTTCCCTTTAAATGAGGGCTTAAAGCTTCTGATAGCATCAATACTCACAATAAATTTGCGGTTTACTCTGAAAAACTGTCGACCCGGCAATTCCAATTCCAGTTCACTCAGGTTCTTTTCTATAATATACCGCTCCCCAGTTTTATCTATCAGAAAAACCACTCTCGATTCGGTATAAATAAAGGCCACTTCATCGGTTTTCATGACATAATAATTAGTGCCTTTCTTTACCACCAATCGGTCTTTGGTCGGCAGTGTTTTATTATCATGACTTTTAAGATTCAGCAGAAAATGTTTTCTCAGGGTTTCGTATTTATCCAATACCCGGATTATCTCAGTCTTTTCAATCGGTTTCCTCAGATAATCAATGGCATTCAGGGGCATAGCCTGAGACCAGTATTTATCGTAGGCAGACATAAACACGACCGGAAATGCTATGTCTATCTGTTGAAAGATTTCAAAACTCAGCCCGTCTGCCAGCTCTATCTCAAAAAAACCTAAACCCACGCCCTCGTTCATAGCCAGATAAGCCAAAGATTCTTTGATGCTCTGGCAATGAATCAGTTCTGACATCGGATAATACTCTGCTAATAGCCCGGCTATCAGTTGGGAATTATCTTCCGTTTTTTCTACAATCAGAATAGTCATCGGCTATTTCGGGGTCGTGATTTCCACTTTCAGACAAAATTTCTCGGTTTTGACGAAAAAAAATTTGCGTGGCAAAATTACGTAGAACAAATTAGAATAATACCACAACTCATATTTCTGTCAAAATTTGTAGTCTTTTCCACCATTTGTTTGTCAAAATGGGAATATTATAACAATGAATGCTCAAAAGGTGACCGAAAAATAAATTTCTCCTTAAAAATTTCCATTTAGCCAAGACCTCATCTACATTTAGGCCCCGATTCACTATCGAAGCCCTTTTGCATGCGATTAATTCTAACCTTAAAGCCACTCACGCCTAGCCCTCAACTCATGTGGAATTATCATTATCCACTGGCCTCATGGCTCTATCGGGTTATAGCCAAAGCTGATACACACTATTCCAGTTTTCTGCATGAGAAAGGGTATCCTGTCAAACAAGGAAAATCCTTCAAACACTTTACTTTTTCTGATTTGCAGGCCAAAATCACCTTTCAGAAAGGAGACTCGGGATTTCAGATTATTTCGCCCACTATTCAATGGACAGTTTCTTTCTACATTGATAAGGCTGCAGAAAAATTCATTACTGGTCTCTTACAGCAAAAAACCATTGACATTTTTAACCATGAATACAAGGTTTCGTTCAAAGTAGAAAGTCTTGAAACTAAAAATACTCTTATTCAGCATACCACTACACATTTCAAAGCCACATCTTTAATGGTTGTAGCTGAAAAAAAAGATGGCCACGACCAATACCTCGAACCCACCGACCCTAGTTTCGGGCAATTGCTGATTTCCGGGCTGATTGATAAATACCTGAGTATTCTTAAAGAGAGAAGCGAGATAATAGATGCGAGTCTGATAGAACAGAAGATTCATTTTGAATTATTGGATAGTTCGAAGATGAAGTCGAGAAAAATAACTATCAAAGAAAACAAGAAAGCAGAAACTGAAATAAAAGGTTACAGAGATTTTACATTCGCCATAACAGGCCCGAAAGAAGTAATAGAAGTGGGATTCTTCGGTGGTTTCGGCCGTTATTGTTCAGAGGGTTGCGGATTCTGCGAAATAGTAAGCTGAACCTTATAAAACGCGCCGTTGGTAGAAAAAATTCGGCAAAATCTGATAATTCCTGCCGGAAGGGTCAAGATTTTTTTCTAAGGAAAATAAAGCAAATTTTCCTTGATTCGTATTCATTTGGGGCTGAAATTCGCCACATCTAACACAATGTTTATGAATACTGAATTACTCTCGCGTATACAGTTTGCGTTTACTATCGCCTTTCATTATATATATCCTCCTTTAAGTATCGGTTTAGGTGTTGTCATGGTTATTATGGAAGGGCTTTACCTCCGCACTGGCAAGCCTATTTACGAGCAAATGACCCGTTTCTGGATACGCATCTTTGCCCTGATTTTCGGTATTGGTGTGGCCACAGGTATCGTAATGGAATTTGAATTTGGCACCAACTGGGCTGTTTATTCGCGCTATGTTGGTGATATTTTTGGCAGTGCTTTAGCAGCTGAGGGCATCTTTGCCTTTGCTCTGGAATCAGGGTTTTTAGGGATTCTGATTTTTGGATGGAATAGGGTAAGTCCAAGGGTGCACTTCTTTGCTACTTTGATGGTGGCCTTAGGCTCTATGTTTTCAGCTATCTGGATTGTGGTGGCCAATTCCTGGCAACAAACCCCGGCAGGTTATAGAATTGAGGGAGAGGGCATGAAAGCCCGTGCCGTTATTACCGATTTCTGGGAAATGGTGTTCAATCCATCGAGCCTGGACAGGCTTTCTCATGTAATCATAGGCGCATTTCTGGCGGGTTCTTTTCTGGTTTTGAGTGTCAATGCCTACTTTATTCTTCGTAATCGTCACCTTGAAATTGCTAAGGCCGGTTTTAAGATTGCTTTGCTTGTAGCTACCCTTTCTGCATTAATGCAATTATTTACAGGGCATCGGTCGGCAGATATAGTAGCCAAACACCAGCCGGCCAAATTAGCGGCCTTTGAGGGGCATTTTGATTCATTGGCCGTTGCAGATATGTATCTGATGGGTTGGGTAGATAATAAGAATCAAAAAGTAACGGGCCTGAGCGTTCCTGCTGGATTAAGTTTTCTGATTCATCAGGACTTTAAGACACCAGTTAAAGGATTGAACGCTTTTAAAAAGGAAGACCGTCCATCGGCAGTTAATTTTGTTTTTCAGACCTATCATTTGATGGTTGCTATTGGTATAACCCTGATTGGCCTTACCTTGCTGGCTTCATTTCTATGGTGGCGGGGCAAATTATTTGAACAGCGATGGCTGATGCACATTTTTGCCTGGACTGTCTTATTACCTCAGATAGCCAATCAGTTAGGCTGGTACTCGGCAGAAGTCGGGCGGCAACCTTGGGTAGTGTACAATTTATTACGGACTTCCGATGCCCTGTCGCAGTCACTTAAAGCCGAACAGGTACTCTTTTCATTGATTATGTTTACTTTAGTATATGCACTCTTGTTTGTTTTGTTCTTGTATCTGCTCAACAAGAAAATAAAACATGGCCTTGAAGGCAGCGATGAAATGATACCTGAGTATTCAAAACGCGATAACCCCATCTTAAAATAATGGAAACAATACTTGGACTCAATCTGGCCACCTGGTGGTTTCTGGTAATAGGAGGTATATTTAGCGGATATGCCATACTGGACGGTTTCGATTTAGGAGCGGGGGCCCTTCATCTATTCTTTAATAAAGAAGAAAGCCGACGCAAAGCGCTCAATGCCATTGGCCCCGTGTGGGATGGTAACGAAGTATGGCTGGTAATTGGCGGCGGAGCCTTGTTTGCAGGCTTTCCTCTGGTATATGCCACTATATTTTCGGCTTTCTATGAGCCTTTTATGATATTTCTGGTGATGCTGATTTTCAGAGCTATTTCTATTGAATTCCGTTCAAAAGAACCTATGCTCTGGTGGCGCAAAACCTGGGATATCAGTTATAGTGTATCCAGTATTATCCTGGCATTATCTTTAGGTCTCATACTAGGCAATATTATACAAGGCCTGGCTCTCGACCAGAACTTTGTGTATAGAGGCTCTTTAGGCGATTTCTTTAACCCTTATGCTATTCTGGTGGCTTTTACTACGCTCTCATTATTTATGATGCATGGGGCCATTTATCTGGTTATGAAAACCGAGAACAGACTATATGCTAAACTGACTGTGATAGTAAAAAACACTACCATCTTTTTTGTATTGATGTTTGCCGTTACCTCGGTTGTAACCTTGCTATATATACCCCACATGGCCGAGCGATACAAAGAAGTGCCCTATATGTTTGCCTTCCCGATTTTAGCTATTCTGGCGGTCGCCAATATTGCCCGACAAATATCAAAACGTAAATATCGGTATGCATTTATTTCATCGGCATTTGTAACGGCTATGTTGATGGTGCTGGTGGCGGTTGGACTTTTCCCAAACATCATTTTATCGAGTATTGACCCCGTTTATAGCATTACGGTGCACAATGGGTCTTCAACAGATAAATCTTTGAAGATTATCCTCTTATTTGCCTTGATAGGTGTACCTATTGTAGCTACTTATACCACTTTCGTTTTCTGGACATTCAGAGGAAAAGTAAAACTGGATGATGCGAGTTATTAATCAACTATATTTAATTCATGCAAAGCATCTTCACAACTCTGGTAGGCGCCGGATTTATTTGCAATATCAATTTCCCGATTCAATATTCCGCATATTAATTGGGAATCAGGTATTGTTTAACAGATTTCTAAACTTATTTCTAATGAGAAGTTGAATCATTATATATCAATGCTCGTATCAGAATACCCTCAAATTTCTTTTCGTCAGTTGATTCCAGCTATAATTTTTTTTTTTCAACCTCTATAAAATTCATCAATTACTTTACTCAATAATTAAACAATTTTATTATCAATCAGGTTTTACTTATAAAAGATGTAGTAGCCAAATTATATAGTAAATCTCTTTTCCATAAGTTGTATATTAATAAACCTTTTTTAGCTTAAAAATAAAGAATCATATTATTTTTTTCTCTTCGTATTAAATATTTTCTGCTATTGTCCCAAAAGTCCAAAATGAGCAAAAGAATGTTCATTTTTCTCTAATAACTGTATATTAAAATTAGCTTGTTCTGAATTTTAATAAACAAGCTCCTCACAGCATTCACTAACATATCCTGCTGGTAGTCTTATAAACTATTATTCAGACGTGCTAGATTTAAAAAGCCTCGAATTAATCGAATATAATTCATTAATGAGGTTATCTGTGCCTAAAGAAATATTTGCCGCACAACATAAAGAATATTTTATACAATCATTAAATCTTTATAACCATGAAAATCTTTATCCAAATCGGGTATATTAAGTTCTTCTGTATATTACTATCCTTTATTTTTATTCAAAACTATTCAAAAGCTCAGACCACCCTTCAGTCAGGTACTATAAGCGGTGTAAGCCTTATCCCATTTACAGTACCTACTTGCTTTGGGAATGGTTCTACCTCCGCAACTTTATGCGGTGGAAACACAACCGTTACTTTTGCATTTACGCATACACAGGTAAGTTCATGCCCAAGTTCTGGTCTAATTTCTGCCCCGGGGGGTGTGGCGTATGGTGGCCCGGGGACCTCTGCCACGTTTCTCTACTATCATACCCTCAGCTATTCTAGCTCTAACGAAAATCAGCATCTGGTTTTTAGTAATCCGGTATCTCGTTTTCAATTTTCGGTAGCAGGGCCAGCAGGAGCTGGAGAGATATTTAAGCTGGAAACTTATCTCGGCAGTACACTAGTCGGGACTCATACTTTTGCTACGCCAGGAGTAGGCCTAAAAAACACATATAATATAACCGGCGATAACTTTGATAGAATTGAATTTATTGAGATTAATGCTATTAGTGCTGATGACGAACTGTTTGGTGACTTTATGGTAAATAACCCAAATCCAGATACTCCTTATATTACTGCTTTGGCTGGGCCAGACCAAACTTTATGTATTTCTGCAACCTCTACTATGCTGGAAGCAAATGTTGCAGCTACCGGTAGTTGGTCTGTTCTAAGTGGCCCGGCAACCAGCAATAGTCAGTTTAGCAATACCTCTTCAGCAAACGCCACGTTTACACCTTCAGGTGGAGCAGGCACTTATGCATTACTTTGGACAGTCACCAATGTTCCTTGTGCCCCATCCATTGACACTGTCAATATTACATTTAGTGCGAGTCTTACAGCTACCATATCATACGCCGGAAACCCTTTTTGCGAAACTGCCAGTCCGGTTGATGTAACGTTTACCGGTACAACAGGTGGAACTTTTACTTCTTCTCCTGCTGGTTTAAGTATCAATAGTTCATCAGGACAAATCACCCCTTCGAGTAGTACTGCTGGCTCTTATACAGTTACTTATGCCATTACACCCAGTGGTGATTGTAGTGGAGTGACCGCAACTACCAATGTGACCATCACTAGTAATCCGACTCCCAGTATTTCTTATTCAGGAAGCCCATTTTGCAGTAATGCCAGCCCAGGTAATGTGACATTAACAGGTAGCAGCGGCGGAACTTTCACTTCTGCGCCAGTTGGTTTAACTATCAATAGTTCTTCCGGGCAAATTACACCAAGTACAAGTACTGCGGGTTCTTATACAGTTACTTATACTATTGCAGCTAGTGGTGGGTGTGCTTCTGCTACCGCTACTACCAATGTAACTATTACTAATAATCCATCTGCCACCATCTCTTATGCCGGAACGCCTTATTGTAAAACTGCCAGCCTGGCTAATGTAACTTTAACAGGCACTTCAGGTGGTATATTTACTTCTGCGCCAGTCGGTCTGACTATCAATAGCTCATCAGGGCAAATCACCCCTAGTACAAGTACTGCTGGTTCTTATACTATTACTTATACGATTGCTGCTAGTGGAGGGTGTGCCTCTGCCACAGCTACTACCAGTGTAACTATTACCAATAATCCTTCTGCTACTATCAGCTATGCAGGGACACCTTATTGTAAAACGACCAGTCAGGTTAATGTAACTTTGACAGGTTCTTCTGGAGGAACATTTAATTCTGCTCCTGTGGGTCTGACTATCAATAGTTCTTCCGGACAGATTACGCCAAGTACAAGTACTGCGGGTTCTTATACAGTTACTTATACTATTGCTGCTAGTGGAGGGTGTGCTTCTGCCACAGCCACTACCAATGTAACTATTACCAATAATCCCTCTGCTACTATCTCTTATGCAGGTACGCCTTATTGTAAAACTGCCAGCCAAGCCAATGTAACGCTGAAAGGTTCTTCTGGAGGAACATTTAATTCTGCTCCTGTGGGTCTGACTATCAATAGTTCTTCCGGACAGATTACGCCAAGTACAAGTACTGCGGGTTCTTATACAATTACTTATACTATTGCTGCTAGTGGAGGGTGTGCTTCTGCCACAGCTACTACCAATGTAACTATTACCAATAACCCAAGCGCTACTATCAGTTATGCCGGAACGCCTTATTGTAAAACTGCCAGCCCAGCTAATGTAACTGTGATAGGCTCTTCTGGAGGAACATTTAATTCTGCTCCTGTGGGTCTGACTATCAA
>CBIHRH010000045.1:0-14392 GCA_966212365.1 uncultured Emticicia sp.
AAGGTTTAAGAATTGAGGGTATTAAAGAAACAGCTTTTGAAAAAGGGATAGAAATTATAGCTATATATTGATGATTGTGATAGAAGCTAAGGTGTATGATGTTAAAATTCTAATGAAAAAAGTTGTGTGAATCAGCAGTATAGTGATTACCAAAAATCTTATTGCTTGAAATAATACGAGTAAAAGTGTTGAAAGGTTGCCAGGCAACCTTTCTTTGTTATTAGCTGTTAGTAGTCTGAATACTATCTTTTATTGGTTTATTTTGTAGATTTGCTTGATCAATATCACCCACAATCCCTTTGTTTCATAAGAATATATGCAAGTTATAAATCCGGCTACCGAAGAAATTATTACTACACTTGTTGAAGATAATGCTGAAAGTCTTCAGTCAAAACTAAAAACCCTGCAAAAAGGACAAAAAGCCTGGGCGAGAGTTCCGCTGAAAAAGCGCATCAGCATCATTGCACAATTCTCAGAATTACTGGCTGAAAATATAGAAGAATTAGCCGCAACACTTACGTCTGAAATGGGCAAACCTTTACAACAAGCCAGAAATGAGGTGAATGGTGCACGAGCAAGAATCAAATATTTTGTTGAAAATTCACAGAAATACCTGAAAGATGAAGTGGTAACCCGTCAGGATAATCTCACCGAACGGATTTCTTATGAACCTTTAGGAGTTATTTGCAATATCTCAGCCTGGAATTATCCTTTTCTGGTGGGTGTTAACGTATTTATTCCAGCCTTAATCGGAGGGAACACGGTTTTCTATAAGCCTTCTGAATTTTCGACTTTAACAGGACAAAAAATTGAAAAATACCTGAAAAAAGCAGGCGTACCAGAAGACGCTTTTCAGGTAGCCATCGGTGCCAGAGAAGTGGGTGAACAATTATTAGAACTACCCTTAGATGGCTATTTCTTTACTGGTTCGTATAGAACCGGGCTGTCTATTTATGAAAAAGTAGCGCATAAAATGGTGCCTTGCCAATTGGAATTAGGTGGCAAAGACCCTCTTTATATAGCTGACGACATAGCTGATATTCAGGGAGTGGCAGCAGGTACAGCCGATGGAGCCTTTTATAATAACGGCCAAAGCTGCTGCGCCGTTGAGAGAATCTATGTACATGAGAAAGTCTACGACCAATATGTAGAAGAATTTGTGAAAGAAGTGAATGGCTATAAAATTGGTCAGCCAAAAGAAGACGGTGTATATATAGGGGCTTTAAGCCGCCATTCACAATTAGAATTTCTGGAAAATCAGGTGCAGGATGCTTTGAAAAAAGGGGCTAAATTATTGATTGGGGGCAAAAGCCTAGCCGGACAAGGCTATTTCTTTGAACCAACAGTCTTGGTGAATGTCAACCACAAAATGAGTGTCATGAAAGACGAATCTTTCGGACCAATCATTGGTATCATGAAAGTAAAAGACGATAAGGAAGCTACCAAACTCATGCAGGATACTGAATATGGCTTAACAGCAGCAGTTTACACTGCAGACAAAAAACGCGCAGAGAAAATATTGAAACAGGTAAACGCCGGAACAGGCTACTGGAATTGCTGCGACCGTGTATCAGCACCTCTACCCTGGAGCGGTCGCAAAAACTCAGGTTTTGGTGCAACACTTTCACATGCAGGTATCAGGGCATTTGTGAAGCCTAAGGCATGGCATTTGAGGGGTTAATCTTCAATAGGAGGTATTTGGAAGCCTTTTTCGGCGAGAATTTGTTCGATAGAAAAGGAAATATTTTCAAATACCTCCATTTTTGTTTGCCAGTTAATGATACTCCAGGTTGGATTCTCTTTTTCGGCTACAATGACTTGTCGTTGAGAAGTAAGAATCCAGAATACTTTCTCTACACCAAATTCCAGTAGCTTTTTGGTTTTGCGTTGTATATAGTCGTAATCTTTCCCTTTTTCTAAATCTATTTTTACATCTACCTCTAAAACTACTTTTGGAGCAACATCCAGATATTTGGTTGAAAAAATATTACCAATTTCATTAATATCTACAATGGCAATTTCTGTAGAGAGGTTATTTTTCTTGGCGAGATTGACTCCTGATTCTCCGGTAAGGGCATACCAGTTTTTGGAAAGCAATCCATTCAGATAAGTACCTATAAAACTTACAATAAATGCCTGCAATACGCTTGCTCCCATAATATCATCAATTGTCTTTGTACCTGCCAATACTTCTTTATAACCTTTCCGATAATACTTTTTACCATCGATTTCATCACGCACAAGTATAGCAGGTATTTTTATACCGCTTGTTTTGTTCCTTGTTTTTTCTGAAATCTCTACCATCGTTGTTTAATTTATTCAATTGCCGACCGAGCGACGTCCGCTGCTTTAGCTGTCGGGAAAAATGACCAAATCCAATTGGCTTAGCAGACGCCGCGCGGCCAAAATTAAGGCATTTGCTTGGGCTAAAGCCCCATATAACTTAGCATTCTCAAATCCACGACCTAAAGGTCATGGCAATTGAATGTGTTAGCCATTAATTATCTAAATCCTATTCTTAGAATCAATAATTATCGTCACAGGTCCATCATTCAATAAAGATACTTTCATATCAGCGCCAAACTCTCCGGTTTCTATAGGTCTGCCTAAATCCTGTGTTAATTGGGTAATCATTTTTTCATACAACGGAATAGCTACCTCTGGTCTTGCTGCTTCTATGAATGAAGGTCTGTTGCCTTTCTTTGTATTGGCATGTAGCGTAAACTGGCTGATTAACAAGATGTTCCCCTCAACGGCCGAAATATCCAGATTCATCTTCCCCTCAGCATCACCAAATACCCTTAGCCCTACTATTTTCTTCGAAAGCCATTCCAGATCCTCCTGACCATCGGTATGAGTAATACCCAATAATATCATAAAGCCAGTACCGATTTGCCCTTTTACAATATTATCAATCGTAACTGAGGCCTGGCTTACACGTTGTATAACTGCAATCATATTGGTTAGAGATGTAGCAATAAATCTGCAATGATTAAATAAGTACCAATGCCAATGATATCGTTGGCAGTAGTAATAAAAGGCCCGGAGGCTATGGCGGGGTTAATTCCGAACTTATCCAATAATAATGGAGTAACCGTACCCATAAAGGAGGCTAATACCACAACCGATAATAAAGAGAAGCAGACCACCAGAAAGAGATCCGGCTCACCAATGAGATAAATATAGGCTCCGGCTAATGCGCCAATCACCAGGCCATTAACAAGTGCGACGAGAATGATCTTCAAGAGTCGTTGCCATAGACTAGTAGTAATACCCGTTTTTTCGGCAAGACTTTGCACAATCAGCGAAGAGGTCTGGATACCCACATTGCCACCTGTTGACCCCATAATCGGGATAAAGGCTGCCAAAGCTGCTACTTTCTGAAATTCGGCTTCAAAACTTTTAATAACCGTTGCCGCTAATAAACTTCCGGCTACACCTACCACCAACCAGGGTAGTCGGGCTTTGGCCAGTTGCCATACACTATCATCTTCCTCAGCCTCACCCGTGATACCGGCCATCACCTGAATATCTTCTTCGGCTTTATCGGTAATATAATCGACTACGTCGTCAATGGTAATTCTACCCAACAATCTACCCAAAGTATTTACTACAGGAATCGCCTCTAAGTCGTACTTCTGCATCCTGTCGGCTACTTCCTCGGCTGGGGCTGTAGTTTCCACAAATACAATATCATCATCCAGAATATTCTCAATCCTGGTATTCTTCCGAGCCAGCACAATCTGTTTCAGGGATACTATCCCCTGCAATTTCTGGTCATCATCAACCACATAGATGGCAAATACCTTTTCTACATCTTCCGCCTGCCTCCTGATTTCCTCCACACATTCACTCACTGTCCAGTTAGAATTTACTTTTACCAGCTCTTTCTGCATCAAGCCCCCGGCAATGTCTTTCGGGTAATACATCAAATCAATGATAAAGCGGGCTTGTTCGCGGTCATCCAACAAGGCAATTACTTTCTCTCGTACTTCAATCGTCTGTTCATTCAGTAAATCGGCGGCATCATCAGAATCAAACAGGTTTACATATTTTGCAATTTCTTCAACAGTAAATCGCTCTTTAATAAAACTTTTGCGCGCTTCGGGTTCAATATGTGAGAGTATCTCTGCCCCCACTTCTGTATCAAGCAAAGTAGTAAGATAATGCCCCTGCTCACCATCGAGTTCGAGTATCACCCCGGCAATATCGGCCGGATACAACTCATCCATTTCGGCTTTGAGCAGTTTTTCATCTTTCTGCTCAATGGCAGCCTCTAGTTTTTCAATATACTCCCTGGTTAGCTCAAAAGTAGTCATATCTACCCGGTTAGTTTTCAGTAAATGCCTTTGTCAATAGTACAAACTCTGCTACACCTAATTGTTCAGCACGTTTATTCAATAATTCATGTTCAAAATTCAGTCCAATAGGTTTTAAAGCATTTCGTAGGGTTTTTCTTCGCTGATTAAATCCTGCCTTCACTACCTGAAAAAACTTTTTCTCATTACAATCTAATGTATCTACGGCATTTCTACGCAGACTTATCACGCCCGAATCAACTTTTGGAGGTGGATTAAATGCACCCGGCAATACCGTAAATTCATACTTAATATCATAAAAAGCCTGTAAAAGCACACTCAGAATCCCATAATCTTTATTACCTGGAGGAGAGGCAATACGCTTGGCGACTTCTTTCTGCAACATACATACCACTTCTACCACAGTATCTTTATGCTCTAATACTTTAAAGAATATCTGCGAGGAAATATTATAAGGAAAATTACCAATAATAGCTATTGGTTCTGTGCCATCGAACCCTTTCAGGTTTGACAAATCCATTTTCAGGAAATCTTCTGAAAAAATACGGTCTCCCAAATCAGGAAAATGCGTATTCAGGTACACTACCGATTCGGTGTCTATCTCAACCACAGAGGTCTGATACTCAGTCTTTTTCAGTAAAAACTGAGTCAATACACCCATACCCGGGCCTATTTCCAAAACCTTTGTATAGTTTTTATGGAGTGAAAGCAAATTCACAATCCGTTCGGCGGCATTCAGATCTTTCAGGAAATGCTGTTTTTTAGGTTTGACTTTTTGCATGCCCAAAATTAGTTGTTTCTTCCTGTAATGGCATTGAATTAATTAGATTTTGTTGAATATCCTCTACAATTTGTCTAAGCTTTTTCACTTTTTCTGTCGTTTTTTATAAAAAATCAGTCTTTGGAACAGCTTTTTTGTCACTATTAATAAATTATTACCAAAATATTAAAGCCATGCAACGTAACATTGTTTCAAAATCGCTTGTTTTTGCTGCTGCAATAGCTGCGGTTAGCTTTACTAATATAAGTTGTAGATCAACGGGTGGGATGTCAGGAAGAGATTTTTCTACAAATGACAATCAAACTACTATGATGACACCTCCACATGATGAACAGGCGGCTATTTCGACTGTTTCTTTAGGCGGGCCGTCAGGGGATGAGATTAAAAGAATCATGTCTGATTATGTACCTGCATTGAACGAAAACCTTGGCGACATAGCCATGGTAGAAATCTATGATGAGGGCCTCATCGTAACTATGAATAAAGGTAACCTTTTCGACGTTAATTCTTATATGATTAACGAAGAGGCGAAAGGAGATTTGCGAAGAGTAGCTTATTCTTTGAGACAGATGCCCAATACCTTTGTGGTTGTAAACGGGCATACCGATGCTACAGGTAGTAAGGCGCACAACGATAAATTATCAAGAATGCGCGCTGTTCAGGTAGCCAATTATCTGAAAGGAGCCGGGGTTGACGAAAAAAGACTCTTAGTTGATGGTTATGGAGAGAAAATTCCTAAGTATTCAAACAAATACAATAGCGGTAGAGATAAAAACCGAAGAGTGGATTTTATCATAGTAGCTGATAATGACCTTCGAGAAGATATTATTAATGGCACGAGTTCGATAAGATAATATATAACTATCTTACCAAAACCGTAATCGGGGTAGCTGCTTAGTTGCTCCGATTTTTTTGTTTCAAAAGTATTTATGGTAAATTTGGTTTTTCTTATACCTAATGACACGAATCCTTACTATCCTCTATCTTCTACTCCCATTGGCAGGCTTAGCTCAGGGAGGTTCAGAAGTTCTTCTGCTTGATATAAATTTCAAGGACGGCAAATTCACTTTATCAAATCCCGTTAACATTACCAACCATAAAGGCTACGATAATCAACCTTCGTTTCATCCGGTTTTGCCTATTGTCTATTATGCTTCGGCCAACGATAGCGGGCGAACAGATATTATGTCTTACGATTATGTGAAAGGCATTAGCCGTCAGATAACCACCACCTCTGAAAGAGAGTACTCCCCTACTGTAACACCCAATGAATATTACTTTTCCTGCATTATTCAACGCGATAATGGAAAACAGGATTTAGGGCAATACCCCATTGGCGGCGGCCCGGCTACAGTTTTGATCAATAACCTGAAAGTAGGATACCATACATGGGTCGATGCCAGTAGCTTGCTCTTATTTGTACTGGCCGATTCAACTAATAATCTCCATTATTATAATCTTTCCACGAAAGAAAATACCATCATTGCTCCAAAACCCGGGCGTTCGCTACATAAAATCCCTAATCAGCAGGCTTTTAGCTTTATAGATAAATCTAACCCTGAGCAATGGGTGATTAAACAGTTTGACCCTGCCACAAAAACCATAAGTACTATTGCCAATACTATAGGTAAATCAGAAGATATATGCTGGACCGGCAATGGTTATATTCTGACCAGTGATGGCGAAAAACTGTGTGCTTATAAACCCCAATCAAGCAAGGAGTGGCAAATAATTGAGACCAAAAATTTGCCGATGTTAAAAAAAATCACCCGAATGGCTGTGAATAAAGATAATAACAAACTGGCGGTGGTTGTTAGTGAATAACCCTATCGCAGATGTTCACGTGACTTTCATCGAATGAAACGGTCCGCCGTCGCGGTCGGTGGCTAAAATAACAAAGGAATATTTTTATTTACTCGCCGGACTTAAGTCCGGCTATGTATGCAAAAAACCCTTTGTTATCTTAGACGGTGAATTCATTCACCGATACTCACAACCTTCCTTAGCCCCATAAAAGCATTAATCCCACCACCCACCAAAAAAATAAAAAAAAATTATTTCATCAGGCAACGTTTGTCCAGGTGTCCGGATTATTGTCAATAGAAATGCATTTAAACGTAACTATACAACATTGTAAAGTTGGGAATAGAAAAGCGCAGAAAACATTATTTGATTTGTTTTCTAAAAATTTTCTACGCTTGAGTTTTCGTTACCTCAACGACCGACAATACGCTGAAGATGCTTGTTTAGAAGCTTTTACACTAATCTTTGAGGGCTTAAAAACATTTGAATACCAGTCAGATGCACAAACAGAAGCCTGGATGAAACGTATCGTAGTGAACCAGTCACTAAAGATATTGAGGAGAAACCGCAGTTTTCTTTTTCAGGCATTAGAGGCAGACAATGACGTTGAAGCGACCGATATCGGTATTGAAGAGGATATGAGTGGCAGAGAAATACTTGAGCTCATCGCATCACTTCCGGATGGATACCGGGCGGTTTTTAATCTATATGTGGTGGAGGGATATTCGCATACCGAAATAGCCGACATACTGAATATTACCGAAGGCACTTCACGCTCGCAATTGTTTAAAGCCAAAATGCTGTTAAAGAAAACGCTTATCACGAAAAAAGTAGTGTAGCCAAATGACACCAGAAGAAAAAGACATTAAGAGTAAAATTGACAACTTGAGCGACCTTGACCTTTTTTTCAACGATTCACATCTTTGGGAGCGTGTCGAGGGGAGATTAGAACAAAAAAAAAGTCGTAAAAATATCCTTGCCTTATATTGGGCAGCAGCCAGTATAGCTATAGGTTTATCGTTTTATTTCTTTTTATCCCCTACTACCATTCCACCAGTAAACATTGCTACGACTAAAAGTACCGCTACTTCCACCCCTCAACTTAAACCCGAAATTGCTATTCGGACAAAGATACTTATTCCAAAAGTTTTGCCTGTAAAAAACAGCACTATTGCCTCCGTGGCAATGAAAGATAGTGTTGAGACGTATGAATTAAATGAAAAATTATTAAGCACTGATGTGAAAACACTCAGTACTATTGCCAAACCTATTGAATCCACAAACTTTAAAGATTTATTACAGCATCCTATTATTTTTAAAGCGCAACGAGTTACTTCACTAACCTTTCCTGTTATTCCTGATGCTATGATGGAACGTGAGTCTTTTGCCAAACGGGCATTGAGACAAATCAAAAACTTCAATACCGAAGGAAAAATAGACCTGCACGAACTGAACATTGAACCGAGAAACGTATGGGCTTATCTGGAAAGGAGTTTTTTTCATGACACAACAAAAATAATCAATACAAAGCCGCCGAAAAAATGAAAAAGCTGTTTCTATTAACTGTGACTGCCCTTATAACCTCTGCCACTTATGCTAAAGAAGATTCTCTTATTGCCCGTATCGGGAAAAAAGCAAAAATTGTTTTCTATGCCGATAAACCGGAAGATTTTAAGGAAATCAGTAAATATGATTTGAATCTCTTGTTTAAAGAACTAAAAAAGCGTTCTGAAAAAAACTTTTCTTTAAGTGAAGACGTAACACTGAAAGAGGCAGATGAATTTAAAAATCGTGAGGCCAATACAGTAGTTAAACCGAAAAGATGGTTCAACAAAATGAACCTGAATTTATTTGTGGGTATCAATCAGGCATTTATAAACAATACCTGGGTACGGTCGGGTGTTGGTACGCCTTATTTCAATAGCCATTTTGCAGGAAATAATTATAAAGCCGAAAACAGTACGCTAAAAAAAGACTTTTTCAGAATAGAAGGAGAAAGAGCCGTAATGGTAGGTATAGGTGGATTTTTTGACAAAACCCTGGCTGTAAAAGGTCGAACAGCCATTTCTTTAAGATACGGTGCCGGATTTGATTTACTTGGTTCGAAACTGAGAATAACCAGAGTCTCAAGTATGCTTCTTGACCCCTGGACTGAAAAAGAAGAACCCACTTATTATTATGGCCCCAAAGAATATCCCACGGCTAAAATAAATTCTGCAAACCTTTATTTACAGGCACTGCCAAACATTAGTTTTATTAATAGAAAAGGAGAACAAACTCTTAATTTTGGAGTTGGGGTGAAAGTAGCTGTAGGATTGAACAGTATGAATAATAAACTGGCCACCAACGATAAATTTTTATATCTTGAACATGGCGCGCCTGTGCCCATCAAATACAGAACGCTGCAAACTGGTTTCGTAGCCAATGTCGGTTACAGATATATCAATATATTTTTCCAGATGGTGCCAAATAATATTATTATCACTTCGGCACAAACAAATATCTACTACCCATTTGATAGTCCCCGGCAAATCAGTGCTTCTACGTATACCTTAGGTTTGCGATTCGGTAAATAAATAAGATTTAGAAACTGGTTGAGTTAATCTTCATCTTTCTTTGTAGATTTGGCTTTGATTCAAATGAGGAGCGTATCACAAAAGTATTTTGCACCAAATATTATCGCAACGGCGCACCGTTTGGAATTTTCCTCACCCCAACGGCAGCGGACGCCACGCGGAGGGGCTTAAAGTCTCCCTCTCCCTAGGGAGAGGGAGATTTAGAGAGTGAGGAGAAAGCCTCGCCAAATATTATTTGGCTTGAAAAACTTTTTAGACGGCCACCACGTGGTCTTGTCCAGATATTATTTTGCTTGGAATACTTTTGAGATACCCTCTTCAAAACTCCCAGAACGATGACGGTTGAGAAATCCCAGGAAGAATTATTGTTTGAGATTGAAAAACTCAAACGTAAGCTTGAAGAAGCTGAACATAGCGATGCCATTGACCAATTACAGGATTTAGTTGATAATACTTCCGAAATTATCATGCTACTTTCGCTGAGTGGTCGGTTTTTGTTTGTCAACAAGGCTTTCAGAGAAGTATTAGGCTATACCAGCGAAGAACTGGCCCGACTTTCTTTACAGGATATTCTGCACCCGCAATTTGCCGAAGATATGCTCGATACTTTGGAGCAGATCAAGACAGACAAGCAAATTGTGGATTACCAGACCGTGATGCGCAATAAGGAGAGTAAGCGTGTCTACCTCTCGGGAGACATCAGTTGCCGTTTTGAAAATGGTGTCCCTACTGCTTTCCGTTGCTTATTCAGAGATATTACCTTACGCCGTCGGGCTGAAAGAGCGCAGCAATTGTATTATACCATTGCTCAGCTCAACCTCAATACCCTCAGCCTCAAAGATTTCTTAACACAGGTGCATGAAGAACTTCAAAAGAAAATACAAGCCAACAATTTCTTCGTAGCACTTTTTGAACCGGAAGACGGCACTATTTACTATCCTTACGTAGTGGATGAGTACGCCGAGACCAGCGATAATTTCCTGCGCCGTAAACTAGGTAATGGTATCATTGAATACTCAATGGTACAGAATAAACCACTCTTTCTATATAAAGAAGATATTGAGAAACTATCAGAAACCGAACGCCTGACACTCTACGGTTCGTCATTACCGGAAGTAATGCTATGTGTGCCACTGAAAGTAGATACAAATACAACCGGGGTCATTGGTGTACAATCGTATAGTGACCGCAACAAATTCAATATCAGAGATTTAGAATTGCTGGAATTTATCTCCGGTCAGGTAGCTGCGGCTTTAGTGCGGAAACAGAATGAAGAAGATTTGCTCCGCCAGACTTCCCGTCTGAATGCCGTTTTTGATAGTAGCTCTCATGTGATCTGGACAGTAAATCTGAAACGTCAGTTAAGTTCTTTCAACAAGAATTATGAAGAACTGATTAAAAAGAATCTGGGTTTTCCGCCGCAACTTAATTCAAGCACCGAGAAAATTGGCTGGCGATTGATAGCACCGGACGACCGACCGATTCTACGTGAAAGATATAATGAAGCCTTTAAGGGCATACCTCAATATTTTGAAATGCACTGGGGCAAAATAGATGGTGGTGATGATTGGTATGAGTTTTATCTGAACCCAATTTTATCCTCCTCAACCGGACAGATAGAAGAAATTTCGGGCATTGCACAGAATATTACAGAGAAGAAGAACTCTACCATTACCCTACAGAAAAGCGAACAGAAATTCCGCGATACCATTGAGTCGTTCATTGATATTTACTACCGCACCGATTTAGCCGGAAATATCAGCATGATTTCTCCATCTGTTTATACCCATACAGGCTATACTGTAGATGAGGTAATGGGTAATAAAGTGGATAAATTCTTTGAAAATGCCGTTGATAGCTCGAAGAATATCAAAGGGCTATTGAAATCGGGTAGTATTACTAATTTTGAAGTAGTCGTGAAGCGCAAAGACGGAGAATTGCGACAGTTTATGCTCAATATCCGAATGATTAAAGATGCCAAGGGGATACCTGTAGAGGTTGAGGGGGTAGCACGTGATATTTCAGAATTGAAGAGCGCCAATGAAGACTTGCTGATTGCCAAAGATGAAGCCGAACGCTCATTGAAAGTAAAAGAGCGATTCCTGGCTAATATGAGCCACGAGATTCGTACACCGATGAACGGAGTGATTGGGATGATTGACCTGATGTACGAAACACCGCTGAACCCGGAGCAAAGAGATTATGTGCAAACCATCAAGAAATCATCGGAGACTCTTTTGACGATTCTGAATGATATTCTTGACCTCTCGAAGATTGAGGCAGGTAAGATGGATTTACACAACGCCCCGCTTGATATTAAAGAATTACTAGAGCGATTGGTGGCTCTGTTCCGCCAGCGTGCCATTGAAAAAAACAATCGTTTGACCTACGAAATTGGCGAGGATGTACCTGCCTATCTGATAGCAGACCAGACCCGTTTATTGCAGATTTTTTCGAATCTTACCTCTAATGCACTCAAATTTACAGAGAACGGAACGGTAACAGTGTCTTTATCAAAGGTTTCTTCCAATGGTAAAATCCATGTTTTGAAAGGTGAAATCAAAGATTCGGGCATCGGTATTTCAGAAGAAGACCAGAAGCTTTTGTTTGGCGCATTCCAGCAGCTAGATAATTCTACCAAAAAATCTTTTGGAGGAACGGGTTTAGGCCTGGCTATTTCAAGGGAGTTATGCCGGTTGATGAAAGGAGATATGGGCGTTGTTTCGAACGAAGGCAAGGGCAGTACTTTCTGGTTTACGATTGAAGTGCGCTCAACGAGCATCAGCCCGAGTGTATCAGAAGCCAGCGAAAACGAAATTCAACTGACCAATTTCTTCCATACCTACTCGCCTAAGATCCTGTTGGTAGATGATAATCAGGTAAACAGAAAAGTAGCCTCAGAGATATTGCAGAAATCAGGTTGTAAGGTAACCACCGCCGAAAGCGGTGCCAAAGCCATTGAAATTTTTGGAGACAACTCATCTTTCGATTTGATATTCATGGATATCCAGATGCCGGAAATGGATGGTATCGAAACCACCAAGCGAATGAGAGCCCTTTATAGCACCTCTTTGCCAAAAGTAGTGGCTATGACTGCCTATTCGATGCAACACGACCGCGAACGTTTCTTAAGCGAGGGCATGGACGATTACGTGCCGAAGCCTATCAGAGCCGCTGTGCTGGTACAAAAGGTAAACGAACTGGTGAAGACGGAGGGAAGAGAAGAAACTCATTCATCACCTGCCATAAGTACGGCTGCCAAACAGGAACCAACGCATGTGCCTTTTCAACAAGTATCAGAAAAAATTGCGGCTGAAACTATTGTAGAAGATAAAAATCAGTCATCGCTTGATTTTAGCGTACCTGCCGATATGCCCATGTTTGATATGGAAGTGGTGAATCAATTAAAGGAAATGGTTGGTGATGAAATGCTATTGACCGTATTTGAAGATTTCGAAACCGAGGCCCAGGAACAAATACAAAATACCAAAGAAGCGTACCCCGATAACGTAAAAACCATCCAGAGCGAATTACATACTTTGAAGGGAAATTCGGGTACCATTGGCTTATCTCGTATACACGAAATCACTAAAATGATAGAAGTGCCGTCAAAAACAGGTGATTTAACGTATTTCATCGAAAAAATGATGGTTTTAGAAGAAGAATTTGCTAAATTTCGCGCAGAATATCATAAAGTTTTAGCCTAGGCTATTTTATATATTTACAACAGCTATTTGAGTCAATCTACTTTTGCTGCACGCATAAAATCCCGGCTGATTAATTCAGCCTGTTCAGTATCCGGTTCCAATTACCTGAATCCCGTAATTGTTTTTTAAGCTATTGAAGAGTGAATCTTTAAGAATGAAGACCCATTGGCCTTTTATAATTTTGCTACTTTTACTTGGGCAAGGTGAGAATCTTTTCGCCCAATGGACTTGTGGTATGCCTACCCCAACGGCACAAGAAAAAACTGCTCTTCTAACCCAATATCAGCAATTTATTCAGCAAAAATCTTCCGGCAAAGCACGTATTACTAACTATAGAGTAGCCATAAAGGTTAATATCATTTCTGGCATTAGCACCCCTTCCGCTTCTGTATTGAATGACACCGACGTAAGAGAGATCATTGCACATGCCAATACCTACCTGAAAAATATTAACATTGAATTATACCTGCTGAATAATCAGGTATACCCTATTAAAGACGATAAATACTTCGAGTTTAAAACAAAGGACGAGGTTGAACTCCGTAAAAAATATGATGTGCAGAATGCCATCAATATTTATTTTGCCAAAAACATCAGCCTGGCAGACCTGACAGTACTAAGCGGTTATGCCACCTTACCAGGTTTGGCATCCAGTAGTAATCGTATTTTTTACTCATATTTTGAGCATACAGCAGACGATATTCAGAGCCTTAAAAACAAAACTTTTCTACATGAACTAGGACATTATTTTGGTCTGTTGCACACATTTCAGGATAGTAATAATCCTATTGTATCACAACGGGAATTAGTGACCAGAGGGGTAGGTTCAAACAGCGCCATAGCGGGCGACCAGATTTCTGATACACCGGCCGACCCATTCGAGAGATTACCTATTTCGTCTGCGTTTAATTGTACTGACCCGGCGCCGTCAACTGTGGTAGATGCCAATGGCGATAGATTTGCGCCTGCTACTAATAATTTCATGGCCTATTATCAGAATTGCGGGAGTGCGTTTACCGAGCAACAATACCTCAAAATGCAGGCATCGTTTAGTATTCGATTTTCTCCATCGGCCGAATATCAGATTGCAGGGCAGAGCTTTTCTAATTTTGTTTCAATCAAAAGTCTGAATAAGGAGGTATATTGTGTGGGAGATTCGGTACAGATTGGCTATGGTTTAGAAGGCTTATTCGAAGATTATAACAA
>CBIHRH010000046.1:0-14296 GCA_966212365.1 uncultured Emticicia sp.
CATCCTGCAATTTCAATTGGTCTTGCGAAAGTTTCACGAATCTTGGGTCAGAGACGGTCATATTTCTGAAATCTTTCATCAATCCCTCCTGATCGAAAGAAAGCTTAACAAGATTCTCCAGAATGGCTCTCAGCGCATCCATATCTTCGTCCATTTCTTTCATCTCCTGGCTCTGCATAGATTCAGACATTTGCTGCGCCATCTGCTTCATTTTATTTGCTGCTTTCTTCTGGCTCTTAGAGGCAGAGTTGTTTTGCTTCTGATCGAGTTGTTTTTCAGCATTCTTTTGCTCTTTAGAAATCTCTTCCTGGTCTTCTTTCTGAGGGTCTAAATCCTTTTTAAGGTCTTTACTCAATTGCTCAATATCTTTCATCTTCTCTTTCATGTCCTCAAATTCCTTCGAAAGTTTCTCCTGCTCTTTCTTCAACTCGTCGTTTTTATCCTTATTACCATCCTGATTCTGGTCTTTATTATCCTTAGAGTCATCCTTTTTGCCGTCTTTAGAATCATCTTTCTTCCCATCTTTATTTTCGTCAGACTTATCCTTATCAGATTTTTCTTTTCCTTGTTCTTTATCCTTATTGGTTGCGTCTTTCTCCTTATCTTTATTTAACTCCTCTTCTTTCTTGGTTTCATCACCAAGTTTGTCCTGTTTCTCGGCAAGTTTCTCTAATTCTTTTGCAGTCTTTTCAACCTTTTGTTGCAATTGTAATTGTTTGAAGAGTTTCAAAGTACGGTCAATCTCCTTATCCATATTACGTTCTTTGTTTTTCAACTTCTCCAATTGCTCAATGGTCTTTTCGTCCATATCCTTATCAAGCAATTTTTTCAACTCTTCATACATCTTATTGGTTTCATCGTTCATCAACTCATTCATCAGTTTTTTCAACTGTTGCATTTTCTCCTGCAATTGCGGGCTTTGTTGTTGGAAACGATTAGCTTTCTCCTGCATTTCATCGAATTGTTGTTGCAGGTTTTTCAACTCATTATTCAATTCGTCACGTTTACGAATTAATTCTTCCAATTGTTTCTTCTCTTGAAAGTCTAAATCCTTCTTGCTTTTCAGGCGATTTTCAAGATTAGTCAACTCAGTTTTTAGCTTCTTAGATTTCTCATTTAGCTTCTCCAACATATCTTCGGTTTTCTCAGTCGCTTTTTCTATTTCAGCGTCATAAAGCTTAGCCGATGGAAGCGCTAGTGTCATAGTAGGAGTTTTGGTACTTTTTGAGCCGTTTACACCGTCATTGTCCCACAATTGAAGGTAATATTCAACTTTATCGCCCGGATTCAACTGCAGATCTGCTAAAGGCATTTGATAATAGAAGCTTTGAGACACCTGAGATTTATTAAAAGCCACATCAGTAGAAGCAAAAGGTTGATTCTGGTTATTATCTCTGATAGCCTTATAGAAAAGCTTGAATTGAGATAAACCATAATCGTCAATAACATTGCCACCTAGCACAATATAATTAAACAAAGTAGAGTCTTTTAATTGCTCTAATTGAATCTGTGGATAGCGGTCAGGGATTACATTGATATAAAAATCAACGTTTTCACGATTACTGCTAAACTCATTTTTAAGATGTATCTGGTAAGAAGCCGAATTTTTCAAACGTTTTGCATATGAGAAATTATCGCCGAAACCATCCTTAGCTAATACCTTACCTTCATTATCAAAGCTTAAGTATAAAGAATCTGTATTTACTGCTTTGAAATTCCATTGAACAGTCGTTCCTTCCGGCACTACCAGATTACCAACATTATTAAAAGCCTCATTAGATTTATTCAGATAAGACGGATAATTTAAGGCTACATCAAAAGAAAGCAGATTAGGACGGCTGATAAGCTCCAATTCAAACTCATTTGATTTAAAACCTGATGCCAAAAAGTGAAAATCAACAGGATTCTGCACTTTCGAGAAAGTAAATGAATAATTTTTGCTATCCGTAGAGTTCATTTTAAACTTTCTGTCATTAGCTACTAAGTAAACAGCCTCTGGTACAGCATTACCAATTAGCTTAAGATTTAGTATGAAATCTTCGTTTTTTACGGCTTTTAGTTCATCGTTGGTGATCTGAAATTTAAAAGGAGCCTCTTCGGCAAAATCTTTCTGGAAATACACGATTCTTTCTGTACTATTCTTAAAAAATTTAGGAGAAACAGCCGCGATTAATAGTACCAATACCAATGGAGGCAAGGCATATTTCAGATACTTTTTGTTTTCGCTGAATTTAATGGCGTCAGCGAAGCGTACAAACTTTAAATCCTGTGATTTCTGGTCGATACTCGCTTGTAGTAGCGCGTTTTCTCTTTCGGAAAACTGTGCTAGTTGAAGCGTGTTTAAAAGTCTATCCCCTACCTCAGGGAAGAACTTTCCAATTTCGTTAGCTGCTTTTTCATAACTAAGTGGTTCATTGAAATGCATCAAGTATAGAATTGGCTTTATTACCCAGAAAATAAGCGAATAAAGCACTACTCCTATAAATGCAAAAAGTAAAGCGCCTCTGATAACAGAGCTAAAACGGCCAAAGTACTCAATGGTGTTGAGTAACAGAAAAGAGGATAATAACAAAGCCAGGGTAAACAAAGAACCTTTAATCAAGAGGTTTTTGTAATACTGACGTTTGTAATCATCAATCTTCTCAAAAAGGGCTTTAACTGAACTTGACATGATTGTATAATAAAAGATTAAGGATTTTTTCAATTGATAAAGACTCAATAGAATAGTACTAAAAACTCCTGAGATTGGCGAATTTATACTATCGAAATCTCATTAAGACCAAGTTCTGGTCTTAATGAGAGAGTACTAAGTCTTTTTTCTCTATCGCTAAGAGTGAATATAACTCTAATTTAACGGAAAGACACTTTAATTAGCCGAAACAATAGTTCTAAATACTCATTTTGTCGACGAAACCTCTTCAATCGAACTTGATTTTTAAGCAAACTCTAAACAAAGCTCAATCGGGCAGTGGTCAGAAAAATGTAATTCCGGATAAATAGCGGCACTTTTCAAATGTGGTTGTAAAGGATTAGAAGCAAAATGGTAATCGATACGCCAGCCCAGGTTCTTGGCTCTTGCTCCAAATCTCAATGACCACCAGGTATAATTATGAGGGCTTTTGTCGAAAAACCTGAAAGTATCAATATACCCACTATCAAGAAACCTGCCAACCCATGCCCGCTCTTCCGGCAAAAATCCTGACGATTTTGCGTTTGCCTTAGGATTATGGATATCTATCTCCTGATGACAGATATTTACGTCTCCACTAAGGACAAGGTTTGGATGGGTTTTGCTGAGTTTTTCAATATAAACGAAAAAATCTTCCACGAATTTCATTTTTATTCCTTGACGTTCGTCACCTGATGTTCCTGAGGGAAAATAAGTACAAACCAGCGAGAAATTATCATAATCAGCACGAATCATTCTCCCTTCGAAATCATATTCAGGAATACCCATGCCATACTGAACATGATTAGGTTTTATTTTGGTAAGGATAGCAACGCCGCTATACCCACGTTTTTGTGCAGGATACCAATAGCAATGATAACCCAGGGCTTTAAAATCATCTTCAACTACTTCGGTTTCAGATAATTTGATTTCCTGTAGGCAGATAGCGTCAGGCTGATGATTTTTAAGCCATTCTATTAATCCTTTTTTGATGGCGGCACGAATGCCATTGACATTGTAGCTAATGATTTTCATACATGTAGTCCGATTTCTTTTCTGAAATATTCTATAACAAAGTGTTTAAGTAATTTTTCCTGTGATAATAAATCAAAACTCGGTAAAGGTTTAACCAATTTCCAATGTGGCCAGCCCTCAGCATCTCTACCATCTAACTCATAATATCCGCCATAACTTAATACTTTACAGATGGCTATGTGCATAAGATCCTGTTTTTCTTCTTTTGTGAAGAACTTTTTCCCCTGCCCTAGTTCTTGTACACCTATTACGAATAATACTCCATTTAAATCGACGGGTTTCTTTCCGAGATTTTGTTTCAGAAATAGTAATAATGTTTGCCAGTTTTCTTTTAATTTGTCGTCTTCTACCATTCTCAAATGTTTTATACACAAACTTAATGAAAGCGCATGAATTGGCTCAATCATTTAGTAGATATAATCTATCCTAAAACCTGCGACGCTTGTGGAGAACCGCTTTTAGGAGGAGAAAAACTGATTTGTACGCAATGTCTCGTTAGTTTACCCAGAACAAATACCCATTTGCAACCTGACGAATTAATCGAAAGGCGATTCTGGGGTAAAATAACTGTTTCACATACCATTGCTTATCTCAGATTTTCGAAAAAAAGCAAGGTTCAACACCTCTTGCATCAACTAAAGTATAAAAATAAACCGGAATTAGGCATATTATTAGGAGAATTGTATGGACAGGATTTAAAAGCTGCAGGCTTTGCTAAGAATATAGATTTAATCATAGGCATACCGCTTCATATTCAGAAAGAAAAGCAAAGAGGTTATAACCAAGCCAATTGCATTGCAGAAGGGCTTTCTAAGGCCTTAGACGTGCCTTATGATGCAACTATTGCCAGAAAAGTAGTCAATACTGAGACACAGACCAAAAAAAGCCGCTTTGAGCGGTTTATGAACGTGAGAGATGCGTTTGAAATAACAGACAAGGAAAAACTTAAAGGAATGCGTATCGCTATTGTAGATGATGTTTTAACAACTGGTTCGACAATTGAATCTTTTGCTACAACCTTACTGGAGAGTGGCTGTAGCGAAATCTCAGTGATAACAATTGCCATTGCAGATTAAGATTTTCTCGAAAAGACAGGGCATAAATGCCCAAAATAGCCTCATATTCGTGTAAAACAAAAAACCCTCTCATTCGAAAGGGTTTTTCTATAAAAAATGATTAGAATCTTAAAGTTTGCGTTTGCCTTTAGGACCAATCGCAATCATTGCACAACGGAAACCGATAGTGGCTGTTGCTGAATCCTGGTCTAAATAACGACGAGTACCTGGAGATAACCAATAAGCTACATCATTCCAAGAACCACCTTTGTAAACACGTAATTTGTTGTCTACCAAAGAGTTAAAGTTCTTTTTGTCATAAAGACTTTCTTCATCAAGGTAATCACTACGACGGATAGGGTTCAAATCGTTCATATCCTGGAATGAGTTCGGACGATATAAGTCATATACCCACTCGTTTACGTTTCCACCCATATTGTAAAGACCAAAGTCATTCGCAGGAAATTCGTAAACCTCCATTGTAATGATGCCACCATCATTTTGATGTCCGGCAATACCGGCGAAGTCACCACGGCCACGTTTAAAGTTAGCTAACATCGTACCTTTCTGGCCACCTTTAGGCTTACGCATAGATGAACCATCCCAAGGATAAATACGTTGGCTTGACTGGTTTTCGTCCATATATTGTGTGCCAATCATAGCTTTAGCGGCATATTCCCACTCTGCTTCTGTTGGGAGACGGTAGCCAGGCAATACATTACCAGATTCAATCGCTAAACGACCACCTGCCTTAGCTTGTGGAGCTTCGGTTGTTGGAGCACTTCTGTCTTTTTTAGAAGTTTTTGCTTTAGGACCAAAACGAACAGCCATTTCACCATTTACAGCACCAGTTCTCCATTTGCAATAATCAGAGGCTTGTACCCATGAAACACCTACTACCGGATACATTCTGAAACCAGGGTAACGTAGATATTGCTCTGTAAACTGGTCGTTGAACGATAATTTGTTCATCCAAACCAATGTATCAGGTAATGCTGTTTCATAAAATTCTTGCGACGAATCCTTTTGAATACCATGTAAATACTCTAGCCAGTGTAGGTTAGTAATTTCTGTTTCATCCATATAGAATGAAGAAACAGTTACAGTTCTTTCCAGGTTGTCACGTGCAAAGGTTACATCCTCTTCCACAGTTCCCATCGTAAAACGTCCCCCCTCAATATATGCAAGGTTTGGACCAGCCGGCTGACCTTTAAAAGCATTTACCTGAAAACCGTCAGCTTGTGCCGCCTGTCCTTTTTTAGGTTTTTTACCTTTGTTGTCTTTAGAATAGGCAATCCCGGTAGCAGTACTGCTGCGACCCGGGTCGATACTCGTTCTTTTTTTGCTCGAACAGCCACTCAGGATAAGCGCAAAAGCCAACGCACCCGTAATCGAACTAAAAAGTATTCTTTTCATTTTCGGAATGATTTTTGTTAATAGAATTCGTTTTGCAAAAATAGGTTATTTGATGTAAATATCTTAATGTCTTAAGAATCAATAATATAGAAAGGCTACTCTTTCCCGACAAATCCACTCAATAATTTATCTAAATCGTCAATACTTTGCGTATTTTCAACAGTAAGAAGAAGCTTAGATTTAATTTCCTTTAGCGAACACCTTTTTGGATTATTTTTGATATAATCAAGAATTCTGCCAAACTTATCTGCCTGAAAATATTCTGTTTTCTCTGATGAAACGAAGAAGCATTTCAGGATATTGTTTTTTAAAGTTAATTTTTCAAATCCTAACTGCTCTGCTTTCCATCTGATTCTCACCATTTTAACTAAATTATCCACTTCCTGCGGCATTGGACCGAATCGGTCAACGATAGATTTCTGGAACTCTCGAAGTTCTCCTTCCTTATCAATATTATCCAGTTGGTTATATAACGAAAGCCTTTCGGAGATATTACTCACATAGTTTTCAGGGATAATAATCTGTAAATCAGTTTCTATCTGACAATCAGGTAGATGCAGACCGGTAGAAGCGGCCGTCATTTCTTTCATAAATAAGTCTTTAAACTCATTTTCTTTCAATTCCTGCACAGCTTCATCCAGAATCTTATGGTAGGTTTCATAGCCTAAATCATTAATAAACCCACTTTGCTCAGAACCTAGAAGATTACCTGCACCTCTGATATCTAAATCCCGCATAGAGACCTTGAAACCATCACCCAAGTCAGAAAACTCTTCTAAGGTTTGCAGACGTTTGCGTCCGTCACTTGATAAAACTGAGGTTGGAGGTGTCAATAAATAACAGAAAGCTTTGCGATTCGAACGCCCTACCCTACCACGCATCTGGTGTAAATCAGACATACCAAAGTTCTGCGCCTGATTAATGATAATAGTATTGGCATTCGGAATGTCTAAGCCTGATTCAATGATGTTCGTGGAAACCAATACATCATAATCTCCCTCAATGAATTTCATCATTACTTTTTCCAATCTATCGCCTTCCATTTGTCCATGTGCAATACCAATTTTAGCGTCTGGTACTAACCTTAATATAATATTGGCGATTGATTCAATATCATTTACCCGATTATGCACAAAATAAACCTGCCCGCCACGCTTTAATTCATAGCTGATAGCATCTCTGATAAATTCTTCTTTAAATACATGAACCTCAGTTGTAACCGGTTGGCGGTTTGGAGGCGGCGTAGAAATAACCGATAAGTCACGAGCGCCCATTAAAGAAAAGTGCAAAGTTCTTGGAATTGGCGTAGCCGTGAGCGTTAAAACATCTACGTTCAGCTTCATTTCTTTCAGGCGGTCTTTGGCTTTTACACCAAATTTTTGTTCTTCGTCAATAATCAGCAAGCCTAAATCCTTGAACTCTATATCTTTATTTAATATACGATGCGTACCTATTAATATATCTATCTTCCCTTCTTTCAATTTTTTCAGCGTTTCATTAATCTCTTTTGTACTTCTGAAACGGCTGATTTCATCAACATTTACAGGCAGCTTAGATAAGCGTTCTGCAAAGGTTTTATGATGCTGCATAGCAAGGATTGTAGTAGGCACTAAAACCGCCACCTGTTTGCTATCGGCTACAGCCTTAAATGCGGCGCGAATAGCTACTTCAGTTTTACCAAAACCTACATCGCCACAGACTAAACGGTCCATTGGATAGGCTTTTTCCATATCTTCTTTTACATCGGCTGTAGCCTTGGCCTGGTCTGGAGTATCTTCATAAAAGAATGATGATTCCAGTTCAGCTTGCATGAAACCGTCTCTTGCAAAAGCAAATCCGGGAGCCATGCGACGCTTGGCGTACAAACCTATCAGCTCTTTGGCAATGTCTTTTACCTGTCTCTTGACTCTTGATTTTTTATTCTCCCATTCTGCAGAACCCAACTTACTCATCACTGGAGGCGTACCCTCTTTGCCTGAGTATTTGGCTATCTTATGAAGCGAGTGAATATTTACTAATAGAATGTCATTATCTCGGTAAATTAGTCTAACCGCTTCCTGCTCTTTATCGCCAACCACTATTTTTTCAAGACCTGCAAAGCGGCCGATACCATAATCAATATGTGTCACGAAATCTCCTGTCTGCAATGCCCTCAACTCTTTCATGGTTAAGGCCTTTGACTTGCTGAATTTATCACGCACCTTGAATCGGTGGTAACGGTCGAATATCTGGTGGTCGGTGTAGAAAGCTACTTTAGTTTGTTCGTCTATGAAGCCACTGCGCAGAGACATCTGCAAGGAATTGAATTTGGTGAAAGGGTCAATCTCCTCAAAAATGGCATTCAGTCGACTTAATTGTTTTAGTGATTCAGCCGAGATAATCGTGGTAAAATGCTTCGACTGATTTTCTTTAATATTATCAATCAGGCGTTTGAAGTCTTTGTTGAATGAGGGTTGACTTTTACTTTGGAAGGTCAGTTTTTGAGCATCTTTATAATAACTCTTCGTACCAAATTCTATGATTTTGAATTTCTTCAACTCATTCTGAAAACCTCTTCGGGTTTCAAACAAAGCCTCGGGATTTTCAATCACTTGTATACCCCCGCTTCTACCAACTATTTCCTGAAAATGTTGCTCAACTACCTTGAAACAATCGTCAATAGCATCAAAAGTGTAACTTGCGTCTTTTATCCATATACTACTCGTATTGCGAATAAAATTAAAAAAAGTCTCCCTTGTTTCCTCTACTAATTTGCTCTGAACATCGGGTATAATATTGATTTGGTTAACCGATTGCATGGATAATTGCGATTCGGGGTTGAATAGACGGATACTATCAATTTCATCACCAAAAAGTTCAATTCTATAAGGGTATTCAGAAGCATAAGAGAAAATGTCTACTATTCCCCCACGGATAGAGAACTGCCCCGGCTCGTAGACAAAGTCTGCTTTTTCGAAATCGTAACCAATGAGCAACTCCGAGATAAAGTTGATGTCGAAGTTTTCGCCGACCTTTACTTGCAGGGTATTGGCAATGAGTGATTTCTTGTTAATTACCTTTTCTGATAGTGCTTCGGGGTAAGTCACAATCATCAGATTAGCCTTGTCATTATTGAGCTGATTCAGGATTTCGGCCCTTTGAAGCACGTTTGCATTATCAATTTCCTCATATTGATAGGGTTTTTTATAAGACATCGGAAAAAGAAACACATTTTCTTCTCCGAGCAAATTCTGCAAATCGTTATAAAAATAGGCCGCGTCTTCCTTATCGTTGAGTATGAAAAGATTGTGTTGTGGGTTAATCTGATAATTTACACTAGCGAAAATGGCGTCTAAACTTCCGGCGAATCCTTTGAGTTGTATGGTATTATTCGCCTTTACGCTTTCAATAGCTGTACGAATAAAAGCGTCTTCACTATAGATTTTTAATAAGTCTTTTACTTCCACCTTTCAGAGTTTTATAAATAAGAAAGGGACGCAAAAGGTTTTCCTGCGTCCTGAATTTTATTACAAATTTAAAAAATAAACCTAAAACTGGCTTTCAGCGGTATTAATACTTTGTTAATTCCTTCCCAAAAACCAATTTTAACACTAATTTATATCGTTTTTTATTAAATATTAGATTTTATAGCGCATGTCTGAATTATTGTGATTCGATGATACGAATCAGGCTTTTCAACTCTTTATGTCGCTCTGCATCCGACTCAGGATAACTCATATTTAACTTTTTCAGTTCACTGACTATTGTCCTGGCCACAATCAGACGCATATTTTTCTTGTCATCCGCCGGAATAATATGCCAGGGGCACTTATGAGTCGAGGTCTCATTAATCAGGTCTTCGTAGGCTTGTTGATAGTCGTTCCAGAAGCCCCTCTCCTTCACATCCTGCTCATCGAACTTCCAGTTTTTGGTTGGGTCTTGTATGCGCTCTATTAATCTTACGGCTTGCTCTTCTTTTGAAACATTTAAGAAAAACTTCACAACTCTGATTCCGTTGCGGTGAAGATAAGTCTCTAAATTAGTAATGTCTTCATAACGGTTTTTCCAGAGTTTCTCAAAATCATCTGTTAATTCCAAAGGCAGTCGTTGGCTGTTTGTCACAATTTCAGGGTGAACTTTTACAACCAGAACCTCTTCATAATACGAGCGATTGAAAACTGTGATATTTCCTCTATGAGGTAATTGCAAAACGGTGCGCCACAAAAAATCGTGTTCTAATTCGAGTTCTGTTGGGCGCTTGAAAGAGTATACGTTCAGGCCTTGCGGATTTACTCCAGAGAACACAGCTTTCAACGTTCCATCTTTTCCGGCTGCATCCATTGCCTGAAATATAACCAGAAGACCATAGCGATTATGGGCATACATCATACTTTGCAGCTCGTCCATCTGTTTGTTTAAGTCAGCTAATGACGCTTCATAGTCCTCTTTATCTTCATAAAAATCTTTAATTTTTGTTTCTGTATCACTAATTGAAAATTTTCCACTTCCGTCAAATACGAAATCATCAACGTCAATTTTTTTCATGGTGTTAATATTGATATTATCTGAACTTTGATTTAACTGATTTTATGATTATGTATGATAAATTATTTAGATTGTTAGTCATAACTAAGAACAGAAAAAACATTCTCTGAAAACCGTGCTCTAAATTTAGTTTTAAAAATCATAAAATCAGTTAAATCAAAGTTCAGACTGTTTCTATAAATATAGGCGATTGTTTTCAATAAGAAATTTATAAATTGCGCAATTGAGTAAAAGATCCGGTAAGAAAACTCAAATCGTTTATAATTCGTTTATTCAATAAAACGTTCAATCAAGAAATTTTGTTAAACTAATGAAGATACAATCAATCATTTTATTAGGGGCGGTCATGGGCGTCCTTGCCCTATCAGGATACAAATTCAACAAAAAAGAAACGATAATGAATCAAGAAACAGAACAAGATAAAGCTGTTGCCACTTTCGGTGCCGGATGCTTCTGGTGCGTAGAAGCCGTATTCCAGAGATTAGAGGGAGTAACTAAAGTAGAGTCGGGATATATGGGTGGGACAACCAAGAATCCAACTTATAAAGAAGTATGCACCGGCTTGACCGGACACGTAGAGGTTACCGAAATCACTTACAATCCACAGAAAATATCTTTTGAAGAATTACTGGAAGTTTTCTGGAAAACTCATGATCCAACAACTTTGAATCGCCAGGGAAATGATGTTGGTACGCAATATCGTTCGGTAGTTTTCTACCATGACGATAAACAAAAAGCATTGGCAGAAAAGTATAAAACAGAGTTAAATACAGCCGGTATTTTTAACGCTCCTATCGTAACAGCCATTGAACCAGCACAAACGTTCTACAAAGCTGAGAACTACCACCAGGATTATTATAACCTGAATGGCACACAGCCTTATTGCCAATTGGTAGTACGTCCTAAAGTGGAAAAATTTGAAAAGGTGTTTAAAGATAAATTGGCGAAGAAGAACCAGTAAGAGGTTTTAATAGAGAAAGCCCTTTCTATCTATACGATGGAAAGGGCTTTTGTATTTATAGCATCATTCTCAACCGGGCCTTCGACTGCGCTCAAGCACCAGTTCGATAGACCGATTTTTTCAAATAAAATCAAATAATGATTCATCATTTAATGCGCCAAGCCCGGCGCACGAGCGAGTCGAAGGCCGCGGCAGAGCCACACAAGGGCAAAGCCTTAACTTGGAATCACATTAACCACTAATCTCTTAGGTTCAGCCATAGCATCTTTGTATTGAGTTTTCCAAATGGGATTTTTGCCAACCCCCTGAATAGTAGAATTACTTCTAATTAAATCCCCCGTTTCAAAAACATAATACGCAATGTTGGTAAGAACACCTGCAATTTCGCCCGGGTCATATTTTCTGGTGAATCTGCATTCAAAATCTGCTAAGCCAAAGGCATGGAGTCCGAATGTATCCATCAATACTTCTCCATCACCGATATTGAACAGACGGATATTCATGGCTCCATGTAGAAAGTCGCCTTGCTCTTTATCACAGGCTTCGAGAAAGCCATCCGGCTTTATAAACTTCTCACTATTTCTGAAATAGATTACTGTCGGCCTGGTTGCCTTTACTACCGCACATAGAAATTTCTGAAAGAACTCTAATCTGGTCTGATGGGCAAGACTCTTTGACATCAAATCTGTCAGGTTAATTTCAAAATTACATTTCTCCATCACTCCTTTTACCTCAGACCAATGCCATGATTGTGGAAATACTTTTGTAAATCTTTCCAGGTTAATTTCAGCATCAGGGCTTAAAATGATCCCCTGTGCTGGAATGGAGTTATCAGTAAAGTTGACCATATACTCTGGAAAGAAAAAGGCTAACGGACCTTCTCCATTTGGAGAATCAACATTTTTGAATCGGAATTTTAACTCCGAAAGAATTTCATCTTTATTAATATCCGGTTTGTTATCATAAAACAAGCTCACGAATTGCAGGGCTGGTTCGTTTGGAACGAGTTCTTTTGTTACCGATTGTTGAGTTACATCTGCTGGTTTCTTTTTGAAGATGTCAAATAATCCCATATTCCAGAGTAGGGTTTTAGATGGTATAACTTATTTAATCACGTTTACTTTAGGTCGGCAAGATATTAAATTTAACTCATGGGAGAAATAATAATATTGAATGTTTTAAGCAAAACAAATTCTTTCAAAAACCTAAAACGTCTTTTATATAAAATCTAAAAGTATTAAAAGTATAGATAAATATTTTTAAAAATACTAAGTATTAAAATGATGCAAATTCGTTGATATGAAACAGGGTGAAGAATATTAATTTCGAAAACAACAGAAAAAAATGGTATTTTTCTTAGAAAGGAGCTAATTTTGCACCCGAATTTTAGTGATAAGTACTTAGCTATCAATATTCAAGCTATGAACTAAGGCTAAAAGGTAAACAATTTTATACTTTTCATTTCAAAAAATCATGTCTGCATTAGTTGAAACAGCGAACCTACTCGCTGACAGAATCAACGCGTTGGAAGAATCAGCCACGCTTGGTATGTCGAAAAAATCGCGTGAATTGGCGGCCCAGGGGCACAAAGTCATTAACCTATCTGTTGGAGAACCAGATTTTAAAACTCCAAAGCATATTTGTGATGCTGCCAAGGCAGCCATCGACAACGGTTTCCACCACTACACACCAGTAGCCGGTATTCCAGAACTCCGCAAGGCAATCGCAGACAAGCTCAAGCGTGAAAATAATCTGGATTGGAAACCTGAAAACATCGTTGTTTCTACAGGAGCAAAACATTCATTAGCAAACGTAATACAATGTTTGGTAAACCCGGGTGATGAGGTAGTTATCTTAGCACCATATTGGGTAAGCTATTCTGAAATGGTAAAGTTGGCAGATGGTAAATCTGTGATTGTTGAGGGGGCATTTGAAAATGATTTCAAAGTAACGCCACAGCAATTGGAAGCTGCTATCACTGACCGCACGAAAGTAGTGATGTATGCCTCACCAAACAACCCTACAGGCTCTGTTTATAGCGAAGCTGAACTAAGAGCTTTAGCGGAAGTAATTAAATACCACGAGAACGTTTTTGTATTGGCTGATGAAATTTACGAATACATCAACTTTACGCAGGAAGGGCACTTCAGCATCGGGTCTATTCCTGAAATCAAAGACCGCGTAATCACTGTGAATGGTTTTGCTAAGGGATTTGCCATGACTGGCTGGCGTTTAGGCTTTATTGCAGCCGCCAAATGGATAGCTGACGGCGTTGAAAAATTACAAGGCCAGGTAACTTCTGGTACAAGCTCAATTTCACAACGCGGAGCAGTTGTAGCATGGGAAGATATGTCAGCACCGGAAATGATGAAACTGGCTTACTTACGCCGCAGAGATTTAGTAATTAACTTATTGAGAGACATTCCAGGTGTGAAAGTAAATATTCCGGATGGCGCATTCTATGCTTTCCCGGATATTAGTTACTATTTCGGAAAATCAGATGGTAATGTAACTATCAAAGATGCAGACCAACTATGTATGTGGTTATTAGAAACAGCGCATGTAGCTATGGTAGGCGGGGGTTCTTTCGGAGCACCAAACTGTTTAAGAATTTCAACCGCGGCATCTGACGAATCA
>CBIHRH010000047.1:0-14273 GCA_966212365.1 uncultured Emticicia sp.
ATTACCCACTTTAGTAAAATAAGAAGGTTGTCCAGATATGGAAGAGTTCAGGGTTTTAATCAATACTGTTCCTGCTTCGGTACCATTACTCTTCCAGAGTTGAGATGCGTCGTAAATAGTAAATAATAAGGTACCATTAAAATCTATAAGATTAGATGGTTCTGCATAGCCGAAGTCTTTCACCATTGTGGTGCCTCCGGCTGTGCCATCAGTTTTATACAGTTGATCATAACCATCGGTTCCGGCACTGGCTGTAAAAAACAATGTGTTATTAGATACAGTTAAACTCTGAGGCTCTGAACTTCGGTTGGTCGGGTCAAGATCAATCACTAAAGAGGTACCGGCCACTGTTCCATCGGTTTTCCATAATTCATAATTGTTTGCCCCATCTCTGGCTGTAAAATATGCCTGGTTATTAAACAAGGTAAATACCCCTGAATAAAAGTTAAGCGCTTTAAGGAGCGATGTACCGCTTTCGGTTCCATCGCTTTTCCAGAGTCCTGAACTACCATTGCTTAAAGCTGCTACCCAGATATTATTGATGGCAATCGTTCCCGAAACAGTTGTACCGGAAGAGCCGCTACGAATGTCTTTCACCAGAGTTGTACCTGCATTGGTACCGTTAGTTTTCCATAATTCTGCTCCGTTTGTACCATCGTTGGCTATAAAAAAAGATTCGCTCCCCACAGTAGTGAAGAAGCCCGGGTTAGAGCTACCCGAAATCAGATTAATGTCTTTTACAAGATTGGTTCCTGCATTCGTACCATCCGATTTCCAAAATTCATTTTTGCCCACAGCATCAACTGCCGCAAAATAGAAGTTATTATCAAAAATAAAATAATTCTCAGGATCTGAACCTGTAGTTCCCGCATTCAAATCCTTTACTAACACCGTCCCATTAGCCGTACCATCTGTTTTCCATAGCTCAGTCCCATTCGTTGCGTCATATCCTGTAAAATATAGCGTATTATTGAAAATGAAAATGTTAACAACATAGATTAGTGTTTTTACTAATACAGTCCCATTTACTGTTCCATCAGTTTTCCACAAGCCATAATTAGTGCCATCATTCGCTGTAAAATACAAGGTGTTGTTATAAATAATAAAATTTTCAGGGTCAGACCCGTCTGTATTTCCGGGGGTACCTGAGCCATCGGGAGTAAGGTTAATTTCTTTAAAAAGTACTGTGCCGGCATCTGTGCCATCGGTTCGATATAATTCTGCACCCGAAAGCCCATCGTTGGCCATAAAATAAACATAGCCATTAAAATGGGTAAAATACCCGGGGTTACTTCCGGCATCATCTACAAATGTGGCAGGTTGAAGATTAATATTTTTGAGCATTCTTGTTCCTGCTGTTGTCCCATCTGTTACCCAGGGCTCATAACTATTGGCATAATTATGCGCCGAGAAATACATAAGTGCCCCCGCATTATAATAGCCGCCCGGGTAAGTATCCCCCGCTCCGTTGATATCTTTTAATTTAAAAGTTCCGCCTGCGGTTCCATCGCTTATATACGGGTCACTGTCAAAATCACCTGAACTTGCTGTAAAAACAACTTTATTGTTAAAAACAGTTATTCCGTAGATTTCTGAGCCGGCGGCTCCACCCCTTATATCTTTTATCATTAAAGTTCCTCCTGCCGTTCCATCTGATTTCCATAGTTCCAAGCCATGAGTAGCATTGGCTGCTGAAAAAAACAAAATGCCATTGGCAACAGCAAATCCTGTCGGGTTAGAATCACCTGAACCCACATTGATGTCTTTAAACAGATAAGTGCCATGTGGTGTACCATCCGTACGCCATAGCTCTTTACCATTGACACCGTCATTGGCACTGAAATAGATAATTCCATTGTAAGCAAAAAGGTCAGAGACTCCGCCGGAGGTAGTACCAGGATTGATGTCTTTCAGGAGCATTGTATTTCCTGAAGTACCATCTGACACCCACAATTCTGTGCCTAAATCGGTAGTGGCTGCAAAACACATATGTGTGCCAGTGCTTGCAAAGAACTGGGGATTACTGGCATTATTAGTTGTAACCGTATTGATATCTTTCAGCAGGCCGACACTCTGAGCTTCTGCCATGAAATTCAGGGTGCAGAATGCTAATAGCAGCAGAAATCCTTTCTTATTAGTAAATGGTATATTCATTATAATATTGATTCAATGTTGAGGGCTATTAAAATGGTATTTGTACGCCAAAAGGAGTGAAATCATCAAAGAGCAAACTCTCCCTGATATATTTCACCATAAAAACTCTTTGCAGAAACTCTTAGATTTTTCAAAAAGCCTTTCACTCTTCGTCTTGAAATAATGATTGATTCATCGTTCCCCAATCTGATAGTGGCTGCTTCTCTCTGGAAGTCGACCATATAATGGAGGTTGATAATGATTGAGCGGTTGAGTCTGAAAAAAGTCTCATCGGATAAACGGCGCTCGAAGATGCCCAATGTCCGGGAAGAGGTAACATAACTGCCATCCTGCAATAAGATATGCGTATAATTAATGTCAGCTTTGAGCATTAATATCTGACTGGGGCTAACAGCCAGCTGCCTGTCAATCGGGATAAGGGTTTCATTGTTCATGGTAAAAGATGATAAAATGGTACAGAAAGCCTTTGTGGGAAAAGTAAAAAGGAGAAGTACATAGCTTCGTCAAGAAATGTATTGGGCCTTCTCCTCTTACATCTTTTACCATTAAAAGGTCTGTAAAATTGGAATTTTGGGGCGCGAAGAGGGTAGCAAAAATTCGTCAAATGCTGACAGATTTTCGGCATTGGGGTGGAAAGGGGAGGTTAAAAGGGCCTTTTATAGCTACAACTGACAGCGACTGAAACGGTCTGCGGCGATCGCTGTCAGTTATAGCAATTGTTTAAAAATTTTGGATGAGTTAATACTCACTCGGCAGCACCCCGAATTTATCCTGAAAGGACTTGGTGAAGTAAGATGGGTTTTCGTAGCCTACTTCGAAGGCTATTTCAGCAATGGTTCCGGCGTTTTGTTGTATCAGTTGTGCGGCCCTTTCAAGGCGATAATCTTTCAGAAACTCTACTATTGTTTTATTAGAGATAGCTTTCATTTTGCGTAACAATTGCGACTGGCTCATGCCTATTTCCCTGCTGAATTGCTCAACCCCAAAAGCACTATCAGATAAATGTGTCTCGGTAATCTGCTTGATTTTCAGCAGAAAAGTATCTTCAACCGAAAGCGCCTTTTTGGTATCAGGTTTGAGGGTTACAATATACTGGCTAAAGAATGCCTGTAAGCGGGCTTGTTTTTCGAGCAGGTTTTGTACGCGGGCTACAATCTCGGCTCTGTTGAAAGGTTTTATGAGGTATTCATCGGCCCCTAAATTAAAGCCCTCAATACGGTGCTCAACTTCGGCTTTGGCCGTAAGCATAATGATAGGAATATGGCTGGTCTTTTCATCAGATTTCAGATGACGACACATTTCAAAGCCATCCATCCGAGGCATCATCAGGTCGCTGATAATCAAATCAGGATTTAGTTCTATGGCTTTTTCAAGTCCCTCCTGCCCGTCGACGGCTTCAATAATCTGATAGTCATATTCAAAAACCGAGCGGATATACATTCTTAAATCTTCGTTGTCTTCTACCAGCAACAATGTTTTTGATTGATGATTTTCGGGCTTATGAATGATTTGATTGTCTATATGAATAGTATCAGCGATGGTTCTTTGTGGAAGTATATCTTCTGTAATAGTTTCTGCTGCCAATTTTTCAAAAGGAATCTCTACAAAAAAAGTACTTCCCTCTCCTATTGTACTTTCTACCCTTATATTACCTTTCATCAAATTCACCAATTCTTTTACCAGGGCCAGTCCAATCCCGGTACCTTCATAATTCCGGCTCGTATTTCCCTCCACCTGATAGAAACGGTCAAATATTTTATCCTGTTTATCCGGTGGAATGCCTATTCCGGTATCTGAAACTGAAATATGCCATGTGTCAGTGTTGCTGTTTTCCGATAAAATCGCCAGTGCTTTCAGGCTTATGGTTCCGCCTGCCGGAGTAAATTTAAACGCGTTGGATAGCAGGTTAGTCAGTACTTTTTCGATTTTATCAGCATCAAAGCGGGTCAGATATGATTCCGGCTGAACACTCATCTCAAACCTGATTTTCTTATGGTCAGCCAGAGAACTGAACGAACCCGACAGTATTCGGATAAATTTCGCCAAATCGCCGCTTTGCGGGCTCAATTGCATTTCTTTGCCCTCTAACTTACCCAGGTCTAATAATTGTTCAATCAGATTGAGTAGCCGATAGGCATTGCGCTGCATCAGGGGTAGCACCGTTTCTTTGGGGTATTTAGTCAGCAACGTATTAATTGGCCCTAAGAGAAGTGTCAGAGGTGTTCGGAACTCATGGGAAATATTGGTAAAAAACTGAGTTTTAAGTGTGTCCAACTCCGTAAGGCGTTCAGCTTCTTTGCCTTTGTAAAGTAATTGTGTTTGTAGCCGAACCCGGTTTAACTGGTTCTGATAAAAGCGATAGGCCACATACGCTATTATCAGGAAGTAGACAAGATAAGCCCACCAGGTAGCATAAAACGGTGGGTTAACTCTGATATTTAATTCAATGGGCTTGCTCCACACCTCGCCGTTAGTAGTGCCCATTACCCGAAAAGTATAACTACCAGATGGCAGTTGGGCATAATTGGCAAAACGGGTAGTTCCGGCATCGACCCAATCTTTATCAATCCCTTTCAGCTGGTACCGATAGCGGTTTTTGATTGAGTTGGTATAGTCCATCAGCCCAAATTCAAGAGTCAGCAGGTTTTCATCATGAGCCAAATCAAGTTTTTGCAGGTATTCAACAGAATTGTTGATAATACCGTTTTCGTCTGTTGGCTCGACAATCTTATTATTTATCTTTAAACCAATCAGTTTTACTTCAGGAACTGATTTAGTACTATTGATTTCGGAAGCCCTGAAAATACTGACGCCATTGATACCCCCGAATAATAATTCACCGGTTGCTGCTTTAAAATAAGAGTCTGTATTAAACTCGTCTTCCTGCAGGCCGTCTGATTTATTGAAATTACTAAAAATCAATGTTTTCGGATTCAATCGGGATATACCCCGGTTAGTACTTAGCCAAAGGTTTTTATCGTCTCCTACCAATACCCCATAAACTACCTTATTGGGTAAGCCTTGCTTTTCTGTAAAATGCTCAAAGGTATTGTTTTGCTTGTCTAATCTTTCTAAACCACCGCCTTTAGTGCTTATCCAAAGGTATTTATCCGGTTGTTGAGGGTCGTCTATAACACCCGAAACAAAATCATTACTCTGGCTTTGTCTATCACTTATATTGTTCTTGTAGATAGTGTATTGCAACTTCCCTTGTAAATCCTTAATTTTAATCAGGCCCTTCTGTGTACCCACCCAGAGAATATGGTTAATATCCTGATACATCGCAAAAATTTCAACGGTAGAGCCTTTTTCCGGAAGTAAGTTTTTGAATGAAAATCCGGTGAATACTTCATTAGCAGGATTAAACTTCCATAGTTGGCCGTCAGTCATTCCTAACCAGATATTGCCTTTTTCATCTTCAAGAATTTTAAACTTATAGTTTCCCCTGATCAACTCTGCTTGTGGAATAGGGTATTCTTTTATGAATTGCCAGTCTTTTGAATACTTCGCTAAAAAACGCTCAAACTTCCCAACGCCACTGTAAATCATCCAGAAATTCCCTTGTTTATCCTGCAGGAGATAATGGTGCACAAAGTTTCTGTCAGCAATTTTTATGGGTAGAGGTTTCAGGGTATTTTCATTGGTATTGAGTTGAAAATACTGATACATCGGATTGTAATTGCCATGCACGTAGATTCGCCCCTGCTGGTCTTGCCGAAGCATGGAAGGGGAATAATTGGGTAAAAAAGACCGGAATTGCCGGGTTAAAGGATTGAATCTTAATAGCCCGAATCCGCCCGTACCTAACCACAGATTGCCCGAATTATCCTGTATAATCCTTGTGATAGTCCTTCCATTCGGAATCGCCGCAAAAGCACTTTTTGTATCTAAAACAGCAAGTTTCAATAAATTATCAGGCTCAACAATCCATAGATTCTCTTTGTTGGCAATGGCTATGTTTCCGTCTGATAACAGGTTCGGAATGACACTTTTTTCTAAAAAAGTATGTATTTGCTTCACGCCTGTTTTATCCCAACATTCAATCATATTATCTCTGAATATCCAGAAACGCCCTTTTTTGTCTTGCATAATAGGCTGGCCTACCCTACCTACAGCAGTTAAAATGGTATTAGCGGAAGGGTGGCCTGAATGCTGCCGGTATAAAGAATAAGAGAATTGTGAGCGCAAAAAATGCCCGTCAGATAAAAATTGTACTGGCTTGCTGGTAAATACGGCTCTTTGGATCAATGATGAAAGATCCGCCTGTTCGGGAACTCTGGTAGTATAGGCTATGCTATAAATTTTATCAGAGGCATCTGTAATAATCCAGATATTACCCGAGGTGTCTTCCTTAATATTCAGGATAGAGTAGTTTCCGGCGTTTGTCTGATTTTTATCGGCTATCCGGGCATGATAAAATTTCTGTGTTCGGGTATCAAACAGATTCAGCCCATCTTTTTCAGTGCCTATCCATATCCTGCCTTTGGTATCCTGCAAAAGTGCTGTGCAGGTATTGCCCGAAATACTGTATGGATTGTAGGGGTCGTGGGTATAGACTTTGAAATTATAGCCATCGTAGCGGTTGAGGCCATCTTTGGTAGCTGCCCATATAAAGCCCTCTTTATCCTGCATTAAATCATATACCATACCCTGCGAAAGACCATCAGCAATACTAATCGATTGCCAGGGACTCGATTGGGCATAGGATTCATCACTTAATAGCAGATAAAATAAAAGTAAAAGGCGCTTCATGGGATGAATAGGCTATCGGATTGTAAAGATAAATAAATATTTACATTTACCTTAAACTGAAAAGAGACCTTGTAATTTTCGGGTGAGGGCAAAAAATTATAGAAGAAACAACACATCACTCAAACTGATTTTTATATTTGTATAAGTATTATTCAGAAAATACTTTCCATAAAAACTATGATACTTAAACTACGTACGCTCTTTTCTATTATTCTTTTTCTTTCGCTTAATACCCTCATCTTTGCCCAGCAAAAATTTAGCTTTGATGCAAAAAATAATACTATTACTACCAGCCAATACCAACCTGTTGATATAGTTTTTAAAGTCCGGAATTTACCCTCAGGTAACCCCTTTGATTTTACTTTTGGCGCAATTTTCACCGACGATAAAAATAAGACATTAACCGCACAAGGTTTCTACAACGGGCAAAACGAATATATTCTACGCTTCTCCCCAGAAAAAACAGGTAGCTATCAATATCAGACTTTTTCTACCTTAAATGCTTTATCAGGTCTAAAGGGAACGGTCAAGGTCGATAAAAATACTAATCCTGATATTCATGGAGGGGTAACTGTTGCGCCCGATGCTCTGCAAAAGTTTGTTTATCAGGATGGCAAATCCTATTTCGCCTTAGCTTTTGAATTAGATTGGCTTTTTGCCTTAGATGCCAACGATAAAAATGGAATTCCTAAAACCACTGAAATCATACGATCTGTGAAAGACAATGGTTTCAATCAGGTGGTGATGAATGTATATGCCTATGATGTTTCGTGGAAAGTACCTGATAATGTGCCTGCTCAATATAGTTATAAGAAACCTCCTTATACTGTTTTTAAAGGAACGAACGAGAAGCCTGATTTCAGCGAATTGAATGTTTCTTTCTTCCAACACCTTGACCGAGTGGTTCAGCATTTGCATGAGCAGGGTATCGTTTCGCACCTGATGATCTATGTCTGGAACAAGAAAGTAAACTGGCCTGATATGTACTCGGCAGAAGATAACCGGTACTTCGATTATATCATCAAACGCTATCAGGCCTACCCGAATATTATCTGGGATGTATCAAAAGAGGCACTGGATTATGGACGTTGTGATATTCCTTATATCAATGAACGCATTGAGCGTGTGCGTCGGTTAGATGCTTATAAGCGTCTGGTGACGGTGCATGATTATGAGTATTGTGTGCGTGAGCCTGATAAAATTGATATTATTTCTATCCAGAACTGGCGTTCAGATTTGTATTCTTTGAGCTTGGAGGCTTATCAGAAACACCCGAATAAGCCTGTGATGAATATTGAGCACGGGGGTTATGAAGAAGGGCCGTATGTTTCTTTTGTTGGGAATTATGTGAGTCCGGAAGTATGTCTGGAGCGGAATTATCAATGTATTTTTGCCGGAGTCTATTCATGCTATTATTGGCAGAATACATCCTGGGATATTGTGATTTATGATGCTTTGAATCCTAACCAGACAATACCAAAGCCGAGGTTTGATTATTATAAGCATTTGCAAACTTTGTTTGCTCAATACAATTTCAATAGTCTGCAACCTTATAAGCCTAAGCTGACTACTAATGGGAGAATTGGCAATGACAATTTCTCGTCGAGCGGCTATCCGCTGACTAATGGTAAGGATTTGTATCTGTATTTTGTGCCTAAAGATAATTATCAGACGAATGTCATTATTCCTAAACCAGCCTCGGGTAAAATTGAGGCTATCTGGTTTAATATTTTTACTGGTGAAACGCGTGAGGTAACGGCTTCTGATTGGTATATTTTTAAGGGTTATCAATCGCCCTGGAAAGGGCAGAGTGCGGTTTTGATTTTGAGGGGGAGGTGATGGGGTTTGGCTAAAGCCAATTATTAGGATTTTATTTATAGTACCCCCATTTAAAATGGGTGGACGCCACGCGGGGCTATTGAATGCACACAGCCCCTATTCTTTAATTTCTTTGGTTTTTTTATCTCTTTTTTTTCTGCAGGTAGTTTTTTGGGGCTATAATTATGTAATTCATTTTTAATTATTCCCACAGCCATCTATCTGTGTTTTAAATACTGAACCAGATTCCACACTAAAGCCTGGACTTAACAATATAGCTTTACCGGCATCGTAGGTGGCATTTGTTCCAACACTTTTAATTTTGTTTGTAGCTGTAATATAATAGATAGCTTCCATTTTTGATGTACCTGATTGTATATCTGTATTGATAGCCAAATCATCAGCACAGGACGGTAAATCTATAACCCAGAGTTCTTTACCTATGGCTGCGCTACCATCTGCTCCAAAGTATAACTTATTACCTATTCTGGTAAAACCAGAAGGGTTAGAGTTTCTGTTACCCGGGGAAATATCTTTAAAAAGCGCAGTACTATTGATTGTTCCTCCTGTTTTCCATATTTCATTTCCATAAGCTCCTGGCTGATCATATCCGCTGAAGATGACAGTATATTTATCAAGCATATAGAAATTATAAATGTTGTTGACCGTATTGTTTGTTAGCTCTATTGTGCCGTTTTCAGTACCATCAGTTTTCCAGAGATTGAAAACACAATTATTTCTTGCCAGAAAAAAGAGCTCATTATTGAATTTGAAGAACCTTTGAGGGTATGCTGATAAACAGTTAGTAGCCTGGGCTATATCTTTGAAAAGAAAGGTTCCGGCGATAGAACCATCAGTTCTCCATAGCTCGTTATTATTACTAGTATCTGAGGCACCAAAATACAGTATTCCGTTTAGTACGCCAGTAGTTTCTATAGCTACATCCCCACTTGAAAAATCCTTAATTATAAATGTACCTGCCTCTGTACCGTCGCTCCTCCAGAGTTGTTTTCCTCCGCCAGATACCCTTATAGTAAAAATTAATAAATCATTAAGGGCTACAAAACTGAGGAAATCAGTTCTTTTATAGCCTTCTGTAATGTCTTTAACCAGGGTAGTACTTTCTTCAGTCCCATCACTTTTCCATAACTCATCTTCCGTTTTGTTGGTGTATGCAATAAAATAAATACGATTTTTCACTGCTGTGAAATTTTTAGGAGAAGATGAAGACCCGGCATCCCCAATATCTTTTACCAGAGTTGCCGTTACGCCATCTGTCTTGTAAAGTTCTGATTTATTTGAATATGGGCTAGGCTTTCCTCCAAAGTAAATATTATCATTTAGAACTATGCTGCTTTGCATGACAAACGGAAGGGTTTCGAAAGTAGTTAAATCTGCATTAGTTTTAAGATAGCCTCCTAAATATAAGTTGTCTTTAAACTTAAACATTTTTGTATTATTATAAGCCGAGAACTCGTAGAAAAACTTTGTTCCGGCTTCGGTTCCGTCAGTAACCCAGACATCTCTTAGGTATTCTGTTCCCTCGTCGTCGCCTAAATAAGTTGTTGCAGTAAAATAGGTCTTACCACCTAATTCAATAAAATTTCTGGGGTATGAATTCCGTGTTTCGCCAATAACTATATTTTTTACTAATCTTGTTCCTGCTGCTGTGCCATCTGTTCTCCATAGCTCTCTACCAGAAATAAAATCATCAGCTGTAAAATATAATATATTATTAGATATGATAAAATCCATTGGCTTTGAAGAAAAACGCTCTGGGCCTATTGCAATATCTTTTAGAAGATTTGTTGTTTGACTGGTACCGCCTGATTGCCACAATTCGCTTCCGATGTTTGTATCAGTTCCTGTAAAAATTAATTTATTGTTATAACCAATGCCCGCGTTGATATAATTGCCTATTAATATCGCCGTTGTTCCTGCAGTTGTTCCATCAGATTTGTACATGGTAGTATTTGCCGAAAAATAGATTGTGCCACCTACATTAATTAATTTCGTTGGATTTCCGCCATTATAGATACCTACTGATGTAATAAAAGACGTAGTGGTTCCGTCTGTCTGCCAAAACTCGTGAGGCATTAGAGAGTTGACAGGTGTTGTGGATGTCTGAATAAAAAATACCAAACCATTACTTGAAATTTCATAATCAAAATAAGAACTAGAGGATATTCCTCCACTACCATTAATAAATTCTTTAAAGAGAGCAGTGCCACCATCTGTTCCATCTGATTTCCATAATTCCAGTCCATTGGTACCATTATTAGCCATAAAATAAATATTGCTATTATACACTATTAATGGGCCATAAGTCTTAACCAAACCACTTACATTGCCTGCATAAATATCTTTTACTATTGTTGTTCCGATGGTTGTGCCATCGGATTTCCACAATTCTAACCCATTATTACCATCGTTGGCTTTAAAAATCACCCCGTTATTGAATTGTACAATATTAAAAATACCAGCTCCTGATGCGCCCTGTCTGATGTCTTTTATCATAACAGTACCTGCTTCTGTTCCGTTTGACTTCCATAGTTCGGCACCATTGGTACCATCGTTTGCCGTAAAAAAGAGTGTGCCATTGACATTTACGAATATTTCATCAAACTGAGTTCCATTAAACATTACCGGGAATGTTTTTACAGAAACAGTACCAACTTCGGTTCCATCGCTCTTCCATAGCGTACCTATATCCTGAACATTAGTTGTAAAAAATAAAGTACCATTCACATTAGTCAGGTTTGAAACTCCTGAATTACCTGCTCCTGGTGCAATATCTTTAACCATGCGTGTCCCATTTTCTGTCCCATCCGACTTCCATAATTCGGTGCCATACTGAGGGGTCTGGGCAATAAAAAATAAGGTACCATTTACATCCGTAAATTTTCCTATTGGGTATGATTTCTCCCAGTTATTAATATCTTTAACTAGTCTTGCTTCTTGTGCGAATGTGATAAAGGAATAAAAAAAGCAAATTAGCAGAAGTACTTTTGATTTCATTTTTTATACGGTCAGCTTTTAGAGTAGGTTCTTTTTTAATACAGACAAATATAGAGAAAGATTGGTAACCAATTTTTTCAACTAATTAAAGGCCAAAATTGCGAACAAAACGTTAAACTTCAAACTGAAACGATGAAGTTTAATCCTCTTCACTCCTCCACAAACTCCAAAACATCCCCAGGCTGGCAATTCAATACCTTACAAATAGCTTCTAAAGTATCAAACCGGATGCCCTTAGCTTTACCTGTTTTCAGGATGGATAAATTGACGGTGGTGATTCCGATTTTTTCTGCCAACTCTTTACTTTGCATCTTGCGTTTGGCAAGCATCACATCTACATTGATTATAATTGGCATATCTTAAATAAATAAATCTTGTTCTTTCTGTAATTGTAATCCCTGTCTGAAAATAGCGGCAAAGAAATAGGCAAAGATGCCCAAAATGAAGTGCAAGATAACCAAAATTACAGCCATGTCTTCTACCTCTGCAAAAATGCTTGCAAAGAAAATGGTTAAGCCCGGCAAAAAAAGATTGGCCCAATAGAAAAAACGTAATTGCCGTATACCAAACTCTGTAAACAGTTTTGGCTGAAAGAATACCTTAAAGATATTGCTTGCCAGAAGAAAGAACAGCCCGTATAAGCCCAATACCAACAGAAAATCAAAGATGATATATGACACATTATAATCTCCGTTCAGAAAAGGTTTTTCTGTAAATGGGTACATGACATGGAAATACTTTTTGTTTTCTCTGAAACCCAGAAACACGCCTGTTACTAAAGCGAAAAGCGAATATGCCGCTGTAAACAGATAAAAAAAGGCCAATACACGTGTAATGTAAAAAAGAATTTTAGAAATAATTTTTACTTTGTTCATTTTCTATAATTTTAGAATATGCTGTAAAAATAAGCTTTAGTTATCATAAAACAATAATTAGTTTATTTTTTACAATTATTCAGATATAACTCCCATTAGCATTTTCTCAATCTTATTTACTAATTTTATCATTCCTCAAAAAAATTTTAAAAACTTTTGTAATGACTTTCGGGCCCAGTCGTCTATGTTATTGAAATGGATTTAAAAGTATTTACACAATCGGTTCTGCAGCATCAATCCCGATTATTTCGGGTGGCAAAACTCTTCCTCAAGAATACAGAGGAGGCCGAAGACACCGTTCAGGAAATATTTTTAAGACTATGGGATAAACGTCAGCAACTCGGGGCGTATAATAGTGTAGAGGCTTTGGCGGTACAGATGACCAAAAACCTTTGTCTGGATAAACTAAAGTCTCATGCATACAACTTTACGAGCACAGGTTTAGAAACAGTAGAAGTAAGCGCCAAAACTTATACTCCGCATGAGCAGACAGAGCTGGCAGATAGCAATGAGTTGTTGAAGAAAATCATTGACGATTTACCCGAGATTCAGAAAACGATTCTCCATCTGCGCGATGTAGAAGAATATTCGTTTGAAGAGATTGAACAAATGACAGGACAAACCATCAATAATATAAGAGTCATATTGTCGAGAGCGCGCAAGAGTGTGAGAGACAGTTATTTAAAAACGAGCAATTATGTATCAGGAAATTGAAAAATTACTGGAGAAATATTATGAAGGTGAAACCACACTCCAGGAAGAAAAGTATATCAAAGAGTTTTTTAGTAAAGCAGAGGTACCAGCACATTTGCAGCACCATATAGCCGAATTTGCCTATTACCGCCTGGCTTCCAAAGAAATTCCCTCGAAAAACCTGAATGAAGAACTGCTCAGACGTATTGAAAAGAAAGGCAGAATCATTCAGTTCAGAGTGGCAAGTCTAAGAATCGCAGCAGGTGTGGCGTTGGTCATAGGCAGTTTTGCAGCAGGCTATTATTATAATACAAAAGGAGGCGAAATACCACTTGCACAAAGTACACCGAAAAAAGCCATGAAAGAAACCTTACAGTTTCAACAGGTAAATCTGACATCGGCCAGCGAAAGGATTGATGCTGTAAACCAGAGTTTAAAACTGAAAGAATTAGACAAAGAACTCATCCAGTTGTTGATTAATACCTTGAATTTCGACGATAACGTGAATGTGCGTCTGGCCGCTTGTCAGGCACTGGCTCGTTTCGAAACTGAGCCTGCCGTAAGAGAGGGGCTTATGCAATCGCTCAAAATTCAGACTGACCCGAATATTCAGATAACGCTCATCGAATTGCTGGTAATGATGAAAGAAAAACGCGCTTCGGAAACATTAGAGCAAATTGCAAAAGACAAAGCCGTGATGGATGTAGTGCGTATGAAAGCAGAAGAAGGGGCGGCAACTTTGATTACTTTGTAAGGAATTGGCTGATGCCGCGGCCTTTGTCTATGTAGATTAATGCTTAGGTTGTGCCTGGGCAAATTGGCTCACACCGCGGCCTTCGACTCCGCTCAGGCACCGGGCCTAGCTGCAATTATAGTCATATAAACAATGGTTATAAATTCATCAATGTAAGAACTTTTTCAGTGTTATTCAACACCTAAAAAAAAGAGCCTAGCCCGGTGCCT
>CBIHRH010000048.1:0-14195 GCA_966212365.1 uncultured Emticicia sp.
ATCACAGGTTCGGGCAATGATGTGGCTGATGTTTTAGGTTATTATACTCCCAACGATGGCGGTGGCGGCGAGTTTTATTGGGATGCTGCCAGTACAACTGCCGACAATGGTGGTACCATTATTAAGGCTACCTCAACCGCGACCGGAAGGTGGATAAGGCTGGTAGAAGACAAAATTGATGTAAAATGGTTTGGTGCTACCGGTGATGGTGTAACCGACGATACACAGGCTATACAAAATGCGATAGATATTCTACCAGGCTCACCTAATAACGGAGGTCAGATTTTCTTCAGTACACCTGCTGATTTCTATAGAATTTCAGATAAACTCGTGATTGAAAACACCTGGGTGCATATAGTAGGTGAAAGCAAAGGGGTGCAGATTGTAAACGTCGGTTCAGACGTTGCATTCGAAATAGCCGGAGAACCGGAAACCGTAAAAGGGTTCTATACGACCTTCCGGGATATTTCTATTCTTGGCGATGGCAGTGAAAACGGTGCCGGAGCAACGGGCTTGCATGGCATACACTTCATCAATACCAATAATTTCGTACTGGATAACGTGGTTATCAGGTATCATGGCGGTAATGGCGTATACTGCACTGGTGGTATCTGGGTAGGCTCTTTTATTAATACCGAAATTTCTCAATGCTATGCCGATGGTGTGCATTCAGTATCTCCATCAGGTGATACCTATGATCAGAAGGGCAATGCCTTTTCTTTTGTGAATTGTACACTTGCCTATAATAACGGCTCCGGATTAAACTGGAAAGCCTCGGCCCTGAATGTTGCCGGATGTACTATTGAGGGCAATCAGGAATACGGTATTCTGGTAGATTGTACAGGGTTAACCAATAGCGCCTATGGTATGAATATCGTTGGTAACTACTTTGAAGCCAATCTTTTAGGTGAGTTGAAATTTATTTCAATCAGCAATACTATTGTTCAGGGATTGGAAATAAGTGGAAACCATATTTATTCCAATTCCGAAGATGCCACCTCCTTAATTGCGTTTGAAGGTCCTGCTAATACAACATCTGGCGTACATATCGGTAAGAACGGTTATGTTTTTGGAGGAACGGTGGTTAATGCAGTTGATGGTGGCAATTCTTTCAGACAAGACTGTTTTATCGATGATTCGTTCAAGGTAGCAGGTATATTTCCTTTTATCAATTTAGGAAACGCCCGCTCGCTAAACAGAACTGTAGATACCAATACTGACCAGACCATCACAGGTACAAAGACTTTCGATGCGGATATTATTCTGAAAAACGCGAAAGGGTTAAGATGGTATCTGTCAGATAATACAACTTTGAAATATATCCTAAGGCTAACCAGCGGCAATGCAACTGAATTGTTTGGCGGCACAGGGGGCATATTACTAAAAAGCTCTGGTAATGTTCCCCTATTAATGGTTTCTGATGCAGGTACAATCAACGTTCCCTTCCTGTCGGCTAGTCTACCTGTATTTACAGATGCTAGTAAAAATCTGACGAACACAGGTAGTGCCAAAGAAAAATCAGCTATCAAAACTTCCAATTACGAAGTAGTAACGTCTGACTTTGGTACCAATGGCCTGGCCTTAATCTATGCTGACTCCAGTTCTGCGGCCATTGAAATTACCCTTCCGTTATCGACTGATCTGGTAAATCTATGTGTAATGGTAGTAAAGATAGATTCAACAGCCAACGCGGTTACTATTAAACGTAAAGGGTCGGATGTAATCAATGGTCTGACAACCGATGTATTAAACGGTAGGTATTCAACTGGCGTTTATAAAGCCAGTACAACTTCCGGATACATCTACAAAGTGCTTGGTCAGGCCGCTGATGTGAAAGGCACATATACGGTAACGGGTGCAGGCCAGACAACCATTAATATTCCGCATGGTTTAGGTCTTACGCCCACGTTCACAACCATAACACCAAAGTCAGCCTATGCCAGAGCAATTGCCATCACGAGTTGGACGGAGGATTCGACCAATATCATCATTACGCTTGCGTCTGCAACCCCATCAGGCAATACGTTGACGTATGCCTGGGAGGCGGAAGTTTAGGTAAAAACGCCCAAAATAGATATTCCTATGGACGGAACCTTTTTGATATTGGTGTACTCAGAGTGGTTTGGGGGTAATCCTTTGGCTATGACGGAGATATATACCAAGGGGTATTGAAAATAAAAAGATGTACAATTATAAGCATATTTTCATACTCCCACCTACTACGTTTAGTAGGTGCGTCGCTTTCTCTGTTAAACTAACTTTGTTAAGGCTTATTCATTCAACTGTGTTTCTGTAAATATTAATGCTTACATCGCCATGAAAATTCCTTTGCAATTGTGTTGCTCTACCTCTATCAGAAAGGCACTTCTTCCGGCTTTTCTGATTGGGTATTATACCTCCATTGCGCAAAGTGTTGAGATACTACCCACATCTGCAAGCATCTCAAACGAAAGTTCAACCAACGAACTGGTACTGCGTTCATTCAGTGTCCCTAATATCATAGGTTTCAGATTTGGTGGAACAGCCGCCTCCCCAACGGCACCGCCCGGCAACAGTCCTTTATTTCAGATAAATGCAGGAGGGTTCAATGGCTCAGCTTTTACCACGTCTAAAGCATCTATCTCTCTTTCAGCCACTGAACCATGGACACCCACAGCCAATGGCACCAGAGTCAGTTTTGGCACTACAGCCAATGGCACGACTGACATTAACACCAAAATGGTGCTTAATCACAATGGTTTTGTAGGCATTGGTACACTTGAACCCCAATCGAGATTACATCTTTATCAAGGAGATGCGGGCACATCACCATCAGCAAATGCCCAGTTATTTATCGAAAGCAACGAGCATACCTATATCAATATGGCCACGCCCAATACCAAAGAAAGTGGGGTTCTGTTTGGCAAAACCTCTTTTGGTTATGCCAGCGGGGGTATTATTTATGATTCCGATAGAAACTTACAATTCAGGACATCTACCAATGATACCCGCATGATTGTTTCGGAGACTGGTAATGTGGGTATAGGTACTACCACCCCCGGTACTAAACTAGCGGTAGTAGGAGATGTAAGCGTATCTCTGATTGTGACATCGCCCACTTCGTCTATTACTTACAACCCTTTCAATCGCCAGAATAACTCTTATCATGCTTTAAATACACAAGAGGGCAATACTGTTACTATCAGAGGCTTTACGGCCGCCCCCAATGGAACCTTGCTTTATCTGATTGTTGCCGGTGATGGCACTGCTGTTATCAAAGATAACGATTCTACGGAAACGGCTAACAGAATTTTAACCAATATAAAAGCGGATATTGTCATCAATGGGCTGGGATGCGTCACATTTATTTATACAGAAGGTTGGCGGGTATTGTCTTTTGTAAAATAATTTTACTTACTTTGCCTCGTTCTATTTTTTCTTACTATCAATATACTTTAAAAATCGTACAGACAAAGAGCTCATGCACAATGGGCTCTTTTACAGCACTTTTGATTGATTTCCAGCAACGAATTTGTGGTGGTGAATAAACACATCCGTACAATACTGGATTACCGGACATTGTACAAACATTCAAATATACTCATAATTAAGTAATTGCTACGGCATGTTAGCTTATGCACAATTTAAATACCTCTATTCAAATAGGTATCCCCATTAATTGCCAATACAAGGCAGATAAATATCAAATCTGGCTCCCTCATCGGGTACACTTGTGGCAACGATAAAACCATTGTGGTTTTCAACTATCTTCTTCACAATCGCCAGGCCAATACCCGTGCCTTTGTACTCGCTTTTACCATGCAGACGTTGAAAGATTTCGAAGATGCGCTCTTTATATTCTTCATCGAACCCGATGCCATTGTCTTCTACAGTTATCTGACAATACAGCTGGTCGGGATTCGCCGGCAGGTTTTCTATACTGTTGCCATTTATAGTAGTACAATTTATCTGAATATATGGCTTAGTGTCCGGTTTTGAAAATTTGAGCGAATTACCAACCAGGTTCATCATCAATTGCTTAAACTGAAATGGTATCACCTGAATCTGACAGGATGTTCTTATCTCAATCACTGCATTCTTTTCAGCAATTACCTCTTTAAAATCCTCCTTTACTTCATTTACTACCTCGTGCAAATCGGTATTGACAAACACCCGCTCAACAGTATTAGTGCGAGAATACGCCAATATATCATCAATGAGGGTCTGCATGCGCGACACCGCATTGTTAATCCGGTTCAATATATCCTTCCCGCTATCCGATAAATTCTCCTTCTCTTTATCCAGTAATCGGCCCGAAAACGTTTTTATCTTCCTGAGCGGCTCCTGTAAATCATGACTCGATACGTAGGCAAAAGATTGCAGCTCGGCGTTCATCCGTTCAAGCTCTCTGTTTTTTTCTTCCAATTGCAAAGCATTGGCTTTTATACGGTCGCCTGCGGCTTTTTTATCAGTTAGGTCGTGAGTTACCTTTGAGAAGCCAATCACCTCATTCTGCTCATTATGTATGGCTGTAATCACTACACTTGCCCAGAAAGCCTCTCCGTTTTTGCGAATACGCCAACCTTCATGGCTGGCTTTGCCGGTTAGCTTTGCCTGTTCTAATAACTGCTCTGGCAACTTATTTTCTCTGTCCTGTTGGGGATAAAATGTCGAGAAGCTCTTGCCTACAATTTCCTGTGCGGTATATCCTTTTATGTTCTCGGCGCCTTTATTCCAGTTTTCAACAATTCCCAGTTCATTCAGCGAAAAAATCGCGTAGTCCTGCACTTCCTCTACCATCTGGTGGTAGCGTTCTTCACTCTTTTTAAGGGCTTCATTCAGGCGTTTCAATTCCTTAATCTGCTCCTGCACATTCTTTTCAAGCTTCGAAGCAGTAGTTTTCTGGGCATGAATATCTGCACTTGTACCAACCCACATCTGAATATTCCCCTCAGCGTCTTTTTGTGGAATAGCCCTACTCAAATGCCAGTAATAATCGCCATCTCTATGTCGGAATCGATGTTCAAATACATATTCTGTCCCTGTACTGATAGCCTCCATCCATCTTTTCTGATTCTCTTCTCTATCATCCGGATGCACCAGATCCAGCCACTTATCCATTTTAGCTTTTTCGGGTAGTATACCAGAATAATTAAAAATAGACTGGTTATAATAGTTGAGATTTCCGGCAGGGTCGCTTGTCCAGACAAATTGGGGCATCGAATCAGCTAATAGTCTGAATTTCTGCTCGCTTTCCCGCAATGCCTGCTGGTAATTCTGCTCTTCGGTAATATCCTGTATTGTACCAATAACCCTGACGGGTGTGTATGCTTCATCATACGATACTGTCCCTTTCACCTCTACCCAGTGCATTGACTGGTCATTCCAGATGATACGACTTCTGAATTGCAGTATACCTGTTTTAAGTGCCTTGTTAAAGGCATTCAATCGGATTGGTTCATCGTCAGGATAAATCTGTTGGCTCAGGTAAGCATTATCTACCGAAGCATCATCCTTATGACCAAAGATTTTGAGATAACGCCCCCCATAGTTCAGTTCGTTGGTTAGCAGATTCAGTTCCCACATACCCAATTCACTGGCCTCAAGCATAATAGACAAGCGTTCTTCGTTTTCCTTTAGTTTTTTTATGGTACTCACCTGTGGAGTAATATCCTGCAAAGTACCGCTAAAACGATAGACCACATGGTTTTCGTCGAATAAGGCTTTACCTTTAGCCAGTACAGTTATTTCCTGATTAGTGATAGGGTTATGAATCGTATAGTCAATATCATAATTCCCTCCCGACTCATATTGCAAAGCTTTCCGGATTGACTCAGTCACTCTCTCCCGGTCTTTTTCTATGATTCTGCCTAAAGCTACGGCTAATTCAACATCTTCTTCAATCGGCAGACCAAACCAGTCTTTCAAACGGTCATTACCTGAGAATTTATTAGTAACAGGATTCAGATCCCATATGCCTAGTTTGGCTGCATCAATCGTAAATTGTAGTTGTTCTTCACGTATCTCAATCGTTTTTAAAGTTTCTACCTGTTGCGTGGTTTCAACACAGGTAACAAATACACCGGCAGTTTTATTTGAATCATCGTTAACCGGACTATAACTAAACGTCCAGTATACATCTTCAATGGCTCCGTTTCTATAGATAGGTACCAGTTGATTCTCGCTCCAGGTAGCTTCCCCTGTAGTAAGTACCTGGTCAATCAGGGGTTTAATAATATCCCATATTTCGGGCCAGGCTTCCTGCGCTTTCATGCCTAAAATATGCGGATGCTTGCCATTATTACCCAGACTGGGCCGATAGGCATCATTATAAAAACAGATTAAGCCCGGCCCCCACCACAAAAACATGGGGAACCTTGAATTAAGCAGAAAATTGATGATAGTTTTTAAACTGGCAGGCCAATTTTCGGGACTCCCGACTTCAGTTTGGCTCCAGTCTTTCTGGCGGGTTAGCTCACCCATTTCACCTCCGCCCATTATAAATGCAGTAGCAGTACTGTTTGTTGTGGTATTAGATTTCATGAGTTTTTGTTTATCAAAGTACAATAAACAACTAAAGTCGCGTTTCCTTATCCGTGCAAAGATAAATCAGCAACTCCATGTTTTTTACAGCCGACGAGTGGTTTGTTTAGACAAATGTGATTTAATCAAAGCGAATGTTAAACAACACTAGTCTATATACTTACAACATACAAAACCTCAACTTGTTTACCGATTAATTGAGAATCAACCAAAAAACTGCATTTATAACAATATGCTCCGATTATAATCTTTCAAATCTATTCAATCCTCCTTAAAATCAAAATGCTTACCCTCTTTGCTTTTCGAAAAAATACCTATATTTATCCCAAACATAAAAACTACACAATGAAAACTTTTGGACTGTGCGTACTCATTCTGGGCTTACTCCACGTATTTTATAATATAATCGTGGGCATGACATTTGATACGCCGTTTCCGGGAAGATATTATGCCATACCCGGCCATGAAACACAAACAGATTATATACAAAGGCAGAAAGACCGCATGACGGTTTCGGGCATACTCATTGCTGCGGGTTTTGTACTGGTTGTTTTCAGCAAAGACACAAAAAAACAAAACCTTGGTGCTTAAATCTGCCGTTGCAGTTATTAACAAAGCAAAAGTCGCCTCAGGATTTGATTCCAGGGCGCTTTTATTGATTATACCGCATTATTTACTCACTACCGGCGTGTTGCCATTTTTCAGTTTCATCAACTCGGCTTTTATTTCATCTATTTCTGATAATCTGGCGGCCATCAATTGATTCTGTTTTTTCAAATCGTTTATCTGTTCTTGTTGCTCCTTTACGGCATTTACCAGAGGCATTACAAAATCAGAATACGCCAGAGAATACATACCGGTTTCTGATTTTTTCACTCCGCTGAATGGTACACCTAAATCTTTCATCACTTTTTCAACCTCCTGTGCAATGAAGCCATCGTGTCTTACTTTAGATTTATCGGCAATATAGTTGTAGGACACCGGTTGTAATTTCAGAATAAAATCTAAGCCTAAACGATTGTTATAGCTGATGTTTTCTTTCAGTCTTCTGTCAGAAGGGAAACTGTAAGCCACAGGCCCCTCTACTACAGTTACGTTCACATCACCCAATCTTATCTTATTAGAAGCATCAACCTTTGCATTAGCACCAATGGCCGTAGCATTGGTTTGGTTTGAGAGGGTACCATCAGAATTAGACCCAATAAAAGTATTATTGCTTCCATTAGTAATTTGTAAACCTGTAAAATACCCAACTGCGGTATTACTTCCACCTGTAGTTAAGCTGTATAAACTATAAAAGCCTACGGCCGAATTATTTTCACCTGAAGTGAGCATCTGGAGGGTACTCAGGCCCAGTGCCGAATTAAATTTCCCTTCAATATTGCTAATCATGGAATTGGCTCCCACCGCAGTATTAGCATTTGCATTAACATTATTCGCCAAAGCACTAGAGCCAATGGCTGTGTTAAAATAACCCGCTATATTGCTTTTTAAAGAGTTAGCCCCAACACCAGTATTACCTTGGCCGGCTAGATTTGCATACATGGCATGAGAACCGATTCCGGTATTATTTATGCCCCACTCATTGGTATACAAAGCTGCGTACCCTAAAGCTGTATTATTATTGCCCGTGGTATTCAACTGCAAAGCCTGAAACCCGAATGCCGAGTTATCTGTCCCTTCTGTATTTGAAGCGAGAGCATTATAGCCGGTGGCGGTATTATTATTCCCTGTCGTATTCAATCGAAGAGCCCGGTAACCAAGGGCTGTATTATTAATACCTGTAGCATTGCTTGCCAATGTCTCTTGCCCAAACGCCACATTAAGCGGATTACCACTTGTATTGTTTTTACCTACAATGCCTTTCGGAGAAATGGTTATTCCGCCATTATCGGCGTTTTCAACTGACAATTGTGCGTGTACTAAAGTATAAGCCAGGGAAAAAGAAAGAATCAGTAGCGTTTTTTTCATGTAATACTTGTTTAAAGTGGTTGAATTAGTAAGAGAAGTCAATATACTATCGCTAAGTTATACAAACCATCTCATCGTCTCACCGATTTTATCTGCTTTTTCATTTCCTCCATTTCACTTTTTAAAGCTTCAATTGCCTTCACCTGTTCTTTCAATGTATTAATTTCCTTCTGCTGTTTCTGAATAATCATTTGTTGCTCTTGTACAGCTTTGATGGCCAATACCCCAATCCGCGAGTAATCCATACTATAATACTGCTCTCCGTTCTCATTTTTATTACTATAAACCACTTCCGGAAAATACTGTAAGGTTTGTTGCGCCATCAATCCCACTTCGGTTTTATCCGAATTAAGCAGTTGATACGCTTTCACATCTATTTTCATGATATTTTTCAAAGTACTCGCATAATTACTGATATTCTTCTTCAAACGCACATCCGATGTGGCAGTATAGGCACCCGTGGCGGCATTAAAACTACCTCTTTTGTCGCTTTTAGCAAATAAAAACAAATCTCCATTAACATTATCGGTGTAGAGCGTCCAGGCATTATTGTTTCCGCCTGAATTAAATATCCTCAGGCCTGTCATGCCCGTAGGAGCTATCCCGTGCCTTACTTCAAGCTCTGCATTAGGAACGCTTGTATAACTCCCAATATAGGGATAATATTTTTCAGCAACCACTCCGGCACCAGATCCATTAGCATTTACTTTTCTGAAAATACCTCCTGTTCCTGTGCCATAGACAGTAGTTTCAATACCAGCGCCATCGCCCTGAGTACTGACTTCAACCGCAGTATACCCGTTAGCTGCATTAAGTATCTGAAATCTGGCGGCATTATTCCCTCCTGATTCAATAATGAGTCCCGGGCCGTTTATTCCAACACCCGAAATAGCAACGCCGCTCGTTGTTGATGCATAGACACCTGTACCATATACCGACACTCCATGCACTCCGATACCACTCCCGGCATGCGAACCATACACACCTACACCATTTGCCCCAAAGCTTTGGCTATGCCCCCAGATACCTTTTGAATTAAGGCCGCCCGTACCATTGCCCGTAGTCGCTTTCACGGCATAGGCATCATCGGCCGAAGTATTGTTGATAAAATCAGCAGTTTGTGGAAGAACAGTAGCCGATTGTGCGTAGATTTGCTGGTATGAGCCAGCAAGCAGCCCAAGAATAAGAAGTTGTTTTTTCATAAATAATATATTGTTAGATTGAATTGATTATCGAAATAACTCTTCGTTACGCCGGAGTCCACTTCACTCAAATACCCCAAAAAAGGTTCAGTCCACAGCAACTAAAATCAGTAAGAATTGGTAGGGGTAGCAGAAGTTTTTCATACACATAATAGGTTGGTGATTAATTAGTCAAATATAGTTAAATTTTAGCAAAATGGTACCGGAAGAATAAAGTTGTTTTTCATGGCTCCCGCTGCCATTATAGACCAAAAGCCGCAAGAAAAAGGTTCAGTCCATAACAACAACCTTTATGTCGTCCAAAACCCTAAACAATATACTGGTAATCAATACATTATGTCAATTTTTAAAAATAATGACAGATTAGTTTAAAATCAAAAAAAGGTACCCACCGTAGAGGTTACCTTTTAGACTTACAATATTTCAAATAACAAACTGATAATCAAGCCCTTAACAAATTTACCTAAAAGCTTTCTTTCAGGCAAATGAAGTTCTTGGAATCATACTGTTATGGTTCTGATTTTTCTAAAAACAGACTGTAGACAAAAAGGCTTAGGAAGAGCTACAATGGAGTATAATACGCTTACGCAAGAGCGCCACTAATGTTAGTCAGGACTGCGTTTAGCTTTTGTTTTTCCTGCTTCGGAATATCCAGTGATTCGATTTTCTTGGTAATAGGAGAAATAGCCAATTCCTTCCAGTCTACTTTTAGTGCTTTGGCGATTTTGACTGTTAGGCGGAAGGCGGGTTTCTTGATGGCTGTTTTAGCACTGTCCGTCTTGTCAGAGTCTCCCGTGCAAGTAAGCAAGGTGACTCTGACATACCATGGACGATAAGTAAATTTGATTTATTCTCTGATGATGTCAAAACCTTTAAGGCAAAGTTTCCTTGAATAAGTGGGGCTTGGTCATAACATTATCATTAATAAACAGACGAAAGCACCCATTTTCCTAAATTTTCTGAATAAAACAATACAGCAGTACTAGAGGAGTTTGGAATTGTATAAGTAGTGGATGCTCCTGGTATCGTTATATTGCCAGTTTCGTCTAATACAACTGTTCGACTTGAACTAGCTATCATCAACGTTAATTTCATGCCGTTAACTCCTCTATTTATGGTAGATAAATTATCAGTTGATGCGCTGCCTTCAGTATCTATTATCTGATAGTCTGAGAAAGGGGTAATTACTCCACTGGCAATAGTAAGTACTGTCCCTTTTAGGGAATAATCAGCATCTTCATAATGAAACCTGTCCACTCCGGAATCCAGTTTTACCATATTAATTGTATTGGCGGTAGTCTTATTATTGTTTTTTGCATAACCTTTAACTGCGTTATTTGTAATGTGAATAGGTTCTTGTGAGTATCTTTCAAAGGTGCAATTTTCAATAGCTAAATTATTCACCTTGTTACCAATAATTGAATGTTTAAGACTATCAGACGGGGTGTTAAAATAGCAGTCACGTATAATTACATTTTTACAGAATTTTATACTATCGGTACCTATATTTAAATCACTACCTGCATTAAGCTCAAAATAGCAGTTATCAAACGTTAAATTATTCACTTCTTTTACTTTTACATTATAGGTGGTGTTCAGCTCAAGTGCTACATTGCGGAATGACAAACTTATACCTGCATTTATATCTACCCCTTTATTATTCCCTTCAATCTGTCCTCCTTCAAATATGGCCCTGTTTAATCCTCCAGCAAGACCGATATTCTGATTTATCTGCATACCTGTATCCCAACCGCTGATATAGACGCCTTCCATCATACAATTCCAGGCACCTGTAACTCTAAGCCCGATACCATATTTAGTTCCTGTTCTGGTCAGGTAAATATTACGTAATACCCACCTTGTAACCCCATAGACATTAGACCCCTGAACATCAATACCCACACCCGTTTCATCTGCTCTTACGACTGAAAGATTATTTACATGTGTATAATTATTACTTGAAAGAGAGTCTTTCAAAAGAACCAGACCTCCCCCATCGCCGGTTATCTTTGAGGAGTAGCCTTCTCCATGAAGATTTATTCCGCGAGTAATTATGACATCGGATGTAATTTTGTAATTGCCTTTGGGAAAATAAATTGAAGCACCTGTTGCTTTAAATTCGGTTATAATCTGATTTAGAACTGTAGCATCGTTTGTGCTACCATCTCCTTTGGCCCCAAACCATTTTACATTAATATCTGAATCAAAGATTCTTTTGATTCTCTTTCCACCGGAAGTTACCAGAACGGTTCCGAGATTATCAGTGGATGTAACATCTGATGAATCAACCCGCCACAGTCCTTCCATGCCTTCGTCGACACTGGCAAAAATCCGGTCATCAACTGCATCAGTATTCGACAAAGCCCGAAGCTCGGCAATTGTCAGATTGATGACATCCAAACCAGTGGCGCTAATCAATCTGGCAGCTATGAGTGACCAATCGCTGCCATTAAAATAGTAAAAACCTGAGGCATCGTCGGTCTGGAAAATCAATAATCCTTTAGCCGGATTTTTAAGATGCATGCGTTCCTGTTTCAACAAACGTGGAATGAGTAAGCCTTTTGAATTGGAGTTCAAATCGAGTAGCGCGGATTCGTTAGGGGTTTTGGTACCAATACCCACATTTTCTTTTTGTGCGAATAGTGCTTGTGACACTAGCAAAAACAAGCAAACAAGCCAGACTTGTGAATTTTTCTTCATGGATAAGATGTGTTTAAATAGTAAAATGAAAAAACTTGTAAAAGGCTGCTTACTTATTGGGGAGAGGATAGGAATAATAGTTGTAATGGTTTGTTAATTTCGGTATAATTCCAATCTCAGGCAAGAGTTATTTTATATAATTATTGAACTATATTTTTATGGAAATAAATCCCCCCAATCACAACCCAAAAACCCCTTTAACCTGCCCCAAGGTAATAGGCGCAGCCCCCTTCTTCCCGCCATTATTAACAGGCTTTCCTAAAGCCTCTCTCACCAACTTCATTTTGATTTTGGCGGTGCGCTCTGAGCATTGAAAAATCTCCTGTACGTCTTTTACTCTTACTACCGAATTTTCTGAAAGTGTCATAAAGTGCATTATCGTGTTGTATTGTGTGAATTGGTGCTGCAAGTTAGTTTCTTATCATTTATTGCCATAATTTAGTAGCCGTTAAGTTAAAATATCATACTTTTCAACAATGCACACACAACAGCTGCCGACTAAAATGTACACCAAAGCAATCAGTGCGTCCGTCGATTTCGGAGAAGCCGACAAGACCGTCAAGGTTGTTTTCAGTACCATGGATATGATCGATTTCGACAACGAAGTCATTCTGAGTGGTGCTTATACCAAGACCATCGCCGAGAATGGCCCCAAAAGCCGTAATTGCAAAATATACCACCTCAAAGACCATATCTGGCGCACCGACTGCATAGTAGGTAAACTACAAAACCTATACGTAGAGGGCTCACAACTTATCGGTGTCACCCGTTTCGATGAGTCAGACCCTATCGAAATGCTCAATTATTCGAAATACAAAAGAGGGTATTTCAATCAGCATAGCGTGGGTATCATCCCAATCAAATATCAGGATTTCGACACCCACCGAGAAATCTCGGAAGTAAAACTATTAGAGGGTTCGGTGGTGCTTTGGGGAGCGAATCCCGAGACCCCGACCCTCGCCGTAAAAACGGCTACCGTAAATACCGCTTATCAGGAGAATCCGCAGCTATTGTACAACGAAATAATAGCCGACCTCTCAGCACTCAGATACAACCTCAGAAAAAATATGTCGGAACAGGATTTGCTGTTTACCACACAAAACCTCGAAGACAAAATCAGTCAGTTTAAAACCCTGCACGCCAACACTCAGCCGGGCGCTTTCGCACCCACTAAGCCGTTATCCGTTACACAGGAAATTGACGCGTTTTTATTTGATAATCATTAGGTTTCAAGGAATAATTGCGAATAATACATTGACACACCGAATTTTGGCTAAAGCCAATTAGGATACTGGCAATTTTTAATCCTCCAGCTAAAGCTGGAGGCAATTGAAAAAAATTCAATAGACCCCATTTTCAAATGGGGGTAACAGGAAAACAATAATCCGAATTGGCTTTAGCCAAACCTGGCTTATTTCCTGAAATTTAATAATTAATTAGAACACACTAATACACACAACACTAAAATGGCTCAACTTTCAGAAGCAGCAGTAAAAGAAATTGGCGGATTAATTGACGAACGTTTACGGGGTATCTCTTTAGACCCCGCCACCGCCACCAAAAAGGAGATAGCCGAGCAACGTCAGCTCATCGAAATGCTATCGGCCCAAAACGACGATATATCAGCCAAAATCAACGGCCAGGTGCATACCAAAACCAGCAACTATGTAACGCTGGAAGATGCACTATGGAATGCCGCCAAAGGTAAAAAGGCCGAAATCGAGGCGATTGTAAAGGCTAATGGCCGCCAGACAGAGCCTTTGGTATTTCAGGTAGGCACCAAAGCAGCCGTTGACCTTA